>NZ_JBGJZU010000084.1:0-26394 GCF_041354475.1 Microcoleus sp. | reverse complement strand
GCATAACACCCGTTTTGAATTGAACCCTTAACAAAGGATGGAGATACCAAGGAGCGGAATGAAACGAAAGTTTCACGTTCCGTTCTGAATGAGAGGTAGGGGTAGAGATGCCCCTATCGACTCTAACTTCTAAGAAATCTGTTACCGTTTAAATATTTGTGCAGCATATGCGTCCGAATGTTGATTCTCAGAAGATAGAACGACTGATGCAAGTCTTGGGCAGAGAGGCTCAGGGTTCAGGCTGCATCTATTTTACGGGTGGTGCTAGTGCCCTACTGATTGGATGGCGGAATTCGACAATTGATATCGATATTCGTCTAGATCCTGAACCCCCAGGCATTTTTGGTGCGATCGCCAAAATCAAACAAGAATTGAATATTAATATCGAACTGGCTTCCCCACAGGATTTCTTACCCACAATTCCGGGGTGGCGCGACAGGAGTATCTTCATTGGCAAATACGGTCAAATCTCGTTTTATCACTATGACTTTATAGCCCAAGCACTCTCCAAAATATCCAGGGGATTCGATCGGGACATTAAAGATGTTCAAGCCATGTACGAACAGAAATTATTTTCATTAGAAGAACTGCGGAATAGTTTTGAGAGTATTGCACCCGAATTAATCCGATTTCCCTCTCTTAATCCTGATGCGCTCAGAAGCAGAGTTGAGAACTTCATCAAACGTTTTGAAAGTAACATAGAGGATGGACAGTTATGAGCTTGAATGAGTTACCGGGAGCAGAGCTAATTCTACCTGGACTGGACGATCTTCATCATGGTAAAACTAATACAATTGGGTCATTGTTAGTCGCGATCGCAGCAACGCGCCTAGCTGAAGCAGGCTTAGATGTTCCTCTAGATCGTCTGGCCGCAGAGCCAGAACTGACTCTTTATGCCCGCCTTCAAGATGAACGAGATGATGCTTATCCCTACTACAATGCTTTGCTGAATCGCTTGAGTAGCTTTTGCAATGCACTTGAACTTCTTTATCAATACAAGCTATCTCAGTGAGCGAGTGAAGCTTTTGTCAATTTAAAGATAGCTTTTTTCGGTATGACGGCTGAAATGTTTGAGTCGAATCGTGTGGCGAACTCGATCGAGGAAAGAAGATTCCGATGGGGAGTAATAACGGGTTGACATACATCATCAAGCTGCGGTATTATTCGACTATATTCAGTATTGTACCACAACTGCGATACAACTATAAGTAGTGAATAGAATTAGCTTTATGACAATAGACTTCGGCAGTATCAAAGGCTACAATCCTGATAGAGGATTTGGGTTTGTCGGTCATACTTTTTTTAATCCTGATGGAAAAGTTTTCTTCCATATTAAAAAAATCAGGAGAAAACATCCTGAATTAGCCCAAAAATTGGACAGTGGCGAAGCTTTTGAAACATTCAATTTCTGGTATGAAATTGAAACCACCGAAAAAGGCGAACAAGTTAGTAAGCTTTGGCTAAACGCAGACGATATCCCTCAAAGTTACACAAATGAATTGTGTGGTTTAAAGCAAAAAGTAGAGAGTATCTGGAAAAATATAGGCTCTCCAAAACCTAGTTGG
This sequence comes from Microcoleus sp., assembly GCF_041354475.1. Classification (NCBI taxonomy): domain Bacteria; kingdom Bacillati; phylum Cyanobacteriota; class Cyanophyceae; order Oscillatoriales; family Microcoleaceae; genus Microcoleus; species Microcoleus sp. The sequence goes on along the minus strand of NZ_JBGJZU010000084.1, from coordinate 24,829 downwards.
CTTGACCATGTAACGATAAAGTTGGTTGGAGTTGATTGTAGAGATAAATTAAGTGTTGAGCGAGATAACTTAGAGAGTCAGCTTAGAGCGGCAGAGGAGGAGCGACGCAGGGAAGCAGAGGAGGAGCGACGCAGGGAGGCAGAGGAGGAGCGACGCAGGGAGGCAGAGGAGGAGCAACGCAGGAAGGCAGAGGAGGAGCAACGCAGGAAGGCACGTATTGAGTTGTTGCTACTACTAAAGGAGCTGCGTCCTTTAAAATTTAAATATAGTAATCAACTCTCAGCCTATATTGCAAAAAATCAACTTGGTTATAGGTATCCAAATATCTCAGGTATTGTAAGAATGGCAAAAGAAGGTAAAGAATGGGATTTTAAGGGGGGATTTCATAAAGAAGTTTATAAAATTATTTGTAGGGAACTCGGTTTGGCAAACCAGGGGACGAGTGCTACAGCAACAAAATTTACATCATATCAACAACTATTAAATAGGAAATAAATAGAAATGAGAAAACCCTTTTACAAAAATAAACTTACAGGCAATTATGGTGTTCTTGAAGTGCAGGTATGGTCAAACCATTCTTCCTATCTTCAACTTAGGCTTGTAAACGCTGTTGGCGGAATGATTGAGTTGAGTCACCAGTACAAACCTGTCACGACTGAAAATCTAGTTGAAGTCTCACCGGAGGAAGTTCAAAAGGCTCTATTGGGTTTAACGATAGAACAAAAAAACGATGACTCCGATCGAGAACAATCCTTTTTTGATCTAGCCGGAATCTGGGAAGGAAAAAATATCACCCTAGACGACATTCGCAAAGACGCATGGGGTAAGGATACATTCTATGTAGCTTCACAGAAAAATGATATTACCGAGTGTTTCTTATGAACTACCGAAACCACATCACGATCGAAGCAAATAAACGCGGTGGTAAGCCTTGTGTACGCGGCTTGCGAATTACAGTTTATGAAGTGCTTGAGTACCTGGCTTCCGAGATGACTGAAGCAGAAATTCTCGACGATTTTCCCGATTTGACACGAGAAGATTTAAAAGCTTGTATAGCTTATGCTGCTGACCGTGAGCGTCGGTTTATGACCGCTACCTTATCAGCATGAAATTACTTTTTGATGAAAACTTGTGGCCCAAGTTGCCGAATCGTTTGAGCGATATTTTCCCAAATTCGCTTCACGTTCGAGATGTGGGAATGAAAGCAACGATCGACCCAATAGTTTGGGATTATGCATTCATACAATAATTTGATGATTGTCTCGAAAGACGCGGATATGCACGACCTGAGCTTAGTATTTGGGAATCCACCGAAAGTTATTTGGCTTCGACTTGGAAACTGTTCGACATCACAAATTGAAAATTTGCTGCGTCGGGAGTTCAACGCGATCGAATTATTTTATGAAGACGAGAATTTATCGCTGCTTGCTTTATCATAATGTAATCTAAAATATAATAAAAATAGCTTTTTTCGGTACGACGGCTCATATGTTTGAGCCGAAGCGTGCGGCGAACTTGCTGTAGGAAAGGAGATTCTGATGGGGAGTAAGAAGGAGTTGACATACATCCTCAATCTGCGGTATTATACAGCTATACTCAGTATTGTACCGCAACTGCGATATAATTATAAGTTAGCTTCTGTTGGTCTAATCTATAAAATGCTGACAGACAGCCCCATATGACAGGCATAACTGGCAAAAACTGAAACTTGTGAAACAAAATTTAGTTAACTTAGTGAGCAGTATTGATTTTTCAAGTCTAGACCTATGGCTCACGAATTTACCTTTAATTTCAAAATTTATTGGTGTAATTGGGCTAGTGGCAAGCGTTGTCAGTTTGATAGTAAATTGTCCAAAAGCTTACTCTCTATTAAGAGGGATAAATGTTAAACTTGAAGTCAGGAAATTTACTCTGGTTGAGAGAGTTCAAGGCTTGGTTGATTTCCAACTTGACTTATGCATACATGCTTTTAATGGGAATGCTGTAATTCGAGAAATTTATTTAGTAAATATGCATGAATTTTATTTGCAATACAATGAGCCTATTTGTTTGCACAATGAGCCAGATAATAATCAGCCAAGTAACAAAGCAAAGGTAACGCTTGCTATTCCTATAACTGAATTTGAATTTACTCAATTTGTTGAGAATAGCTTTCAGGAGCTTCTTTTAATGAGAGTAAGAGATGTAAAAATAGATATTCTTGGAGTTCAGGTGTCTGAAAATTCACTTAGGTGTTTGACAATGGCTGGCAGATTAAAAGGAAAAATTACTGATGGAGAAAATTTTTCAAGCATCCCGTTGGAAAATTGGCGTGTATTAGTAAAATATGATCAGCGCGAAGCTGAAGCCGAGCTTAATGCAACAATTATAGATAACAATCAAACAATAACTCACTGTTAGTTCATTAGTGTTTCAGCATAGCATGGTCGGACACGATATCCGGAGCGCACATTTCCGGTAGCACAGCAGCAGCGTTCCTTGTGGTCACGCTTGCGCGACTGGTGGAGGTCACGATGATGTGGCCTAACCATGCGCTGCAGCGAACCCGGCCATCACCTCACGGTTGCAATCCAACGCCCAACTTCACCGTTATCTCGTAAACGTTCCCTGACTTTGGAGATGATTCGGAAGCTCGATCGATAATTAATAATTCCGCCTAAGATTCTCATTTCCACCCGATGAGTCGGTACAAACCCCACTTAACAACAAACCCCATTCCAACAACAGTAAAGTAAACTGAGAGCAGCCCAATTAGCCCCACTTGACCTATGCCACGTTGGTTCAATACCGCTGGCCCTTGCCGCGATAACATTCACTATATGTTGCCGGCAACCCGACGCCTCCCGAATTTAGAGCGACTGATTGCTCAGCAAAGCTATTTTGTCATCCACGCACCCCGACAAATTGGTAAAACCACGGCCATGCTGGCTTTAGCCAAGCAACTTACCGATAGCGGACAGTACACTGCGATCGTGGTTTCCGTGGAGTTAGGTTCGCCCTTTAATGACAATCCACAACAAGCCCAAGCGGTCATTTTAAGTTCTTGGCGAAGTGAGGCGCGAGTCTATTTGCCACCGGATCTCCAGCCACCACCAAAACAAGAAATGGAGGTGGGACAAGGAATTGAAGAAACATTGCGGCAATGGGCACAAACTTCACCTCGCCCTTTAGCAATCTTCATCGATGAAATTGATTCGCTCCAAAATGAAGTATTGCTGTCCGTTTTGCGTCAGTTACGCAATGGTTTTCCCTCTCGTCCGAAAGCGTTTCCTCAATCGGTGGGTTTAATCGGTTTGCGGGATGTTCGCGATTACAAAGTGGCTGCGGGGGGTAGCGATCGCCTCAATACATCCAGTCCGTTTAATATTAAAGTGCGATCGATTACTCTCAGAGATTTCAATGCTTCAGAAGTCGCAGAACTCTACGCGCAACATACCCAGGATACCGGACAAGTTTTTACACCATCAGCCGTAGCATTAGCTTTTGAATTGACACAAGGACAACCTTGGTTAGTGAATGCTTTAGCCAAAGAAATCGTCGAAGAATTAGTAACAGATGAATCTATAGAAATTACACCGGAACATATTTTAGAAGCTAAAGAAATTTTGATTAAACGACAAGATACACATTTGGATAGTTTGGCTGAACGACTGCGAGAAAACCGAGTCAAAGCAATTATCGAGCCGATACTAGCCGGACAAGAATTGCCAGAATCTTCTAATGACGATCGCCAATACCTCGTAGATTTGGGTTTGCTAAAACGAGATCCGGCCGGGGGCTTAGTTATTGCTAATCCGATTTATCGAGAAGTGTTGCCGCGAGTTTTGGCGCAAGGCCCGCAAGATAGTTTACCGATGATCAGTCCGAGTTGGTTGAATCCTCGCGGTGAACTGATGACCGAAGCACTCCTGCAAGCGTTTCTCGCCTTCTGGCTGCAACATGGCGAACCGTTACTCAAAAGTGCGTCTTACCCCGAAATTGCCCCGCATTTGGTGTTGATGGCGTTTCTGCATCGGGTGATTAATGGTGGCGGAACGTTGGAGAGAGAATATGCGATCGGACGAGACAGGATGGATTTATGTTTGCGTTATGGTGAAGTCACATTAGGCATTGAACTGAAAGTTTGGCGGACTCGGAAAGTCGATCCGTTGAGTAAAGGGTTGGAACAGTTAGATGGGTATTTGGCTCGATTGGGACAAGATGAGGGGTGGTTGGTTATATTCGATCGCCGTGAGAATGCTCTGGAGTTGGAAGAACGGTTGAAAACTGAAATTCAGACTAGCCCGATGGGTCGGTTAATTACAGTGATTCGTGCGTGAAAATGTAATCTAAAATAAAATAAAGATAGCTTTTTTCGGTACGACGGCTCATATGTTTGATCCGAAGCGTGCGGCGAAATTGCTGTAGGAAAGGAGATTCTCATGGGGAGTAAGAAGGAGTTGACATACATCCTCAATCTGCGGTATTATACGGCTATACTCAGTATTGTACCGCAACTGCGATATAATTATAAGTTAGGTGAAAATTTTCCCTGATAATTAATAGTTAGGCTTTCAATTAGTAGGGAAGCAAGTTAATTTAATTTATAAAAATCAATTTTATTTGCTAGATTTTAAGTATTTGCTATGGGGCAAGCCTAACAATGCGTTGGAGCCGACAGAATGATTATAATCGGATGAAAGCGCGATCGATAAGACTTACCCCAAAATACCTATGAAAACTACGATCGAAATCGATAACTCCCTCATCACTAATGCGCTCCAGGCGACTGGACTCACAGCACAACAAGAAGTTGTCGAACTGGCCCTGAACCATTGGTGTCAACTTAAGGTAAAACCCATAGTCCGGCAAGGGTTGAAACCCCTGCCTCAAAGCGCAAGTCCTCTAAAAGAGGACTCAAGAACTCATCATCATCAGTCCTCTTTGAGAGGACTTTAGCTATTAGACAGGGGTTTCAACCCCTGTCGGACTGGCGGGTTCATAGGCGGACTTGGCGGGCTTTCAGGCTTAAGTTGACACCAATGGCCCTGAACCTGTTGATCCAAATGAAAAACCAAGAGAACCTCCGGGCGCTACGGGGTAAACTCGCCTGGGACGGCGACCTCGATCGCATGAGAACGGATGATGACTCCGATCGAGAACAATTCTTTTTTGAGGTAGCCGGAATCTGGGAAGAAAAAAATATCACCCTAGACGACATTCGCAAAGACGCATGGGGTAAGGATACATTCTATGTAGCTTCACAGAAAAATAGTATTACCGAGTGTTTCTTATGAACTACCGAGACCACATCACGATCGAAGCAAATAAACGCGGTGGTAAGCCTTGTGTACGCGGCTTGCGAATTACGGTTTATGAAGTGCTTGAGTACCTGGCTTCCGAGATGACTGAAGCAGAAATTCTTGACGATTTTCCCGATTTGACACGAGAAGATTTAAAAGCTTGTATAGCTTATGCTGCTGACCGTGAGCGTCGGTTTATGACTGCGACCTTATCCGCATGAAATTACTTTTTGATGAAAACTTGTCGTCCAAGTTGCCGAACCGTTTGAGCGATCTTTTTCCAAATTCACTTCATGTTCGAGATGTGGGCATGAAAGCAACGATCGACCCAATAGTTTGGGATTATGCAAAAGATAATAATTTGATGATTGTCTCGAAAGACGCGGATATGCACGACCTGAGCTTAGTATTTGGGAATCCACCGAAAGTTATTTGGCTTTGCCTTGGAAACTGTTCGACATTGCAAATTGAAAATTTGCTGCGTCGGGATTTTAATGCGGTCGAATTATTTTATGAAGACGAGACTTTATCGCTGCTTGCTTTATCATAATGCACCGATCGCCCCAGTGTGCGATCGAGTCTAATCTCAAATATAATAAAGATAGCTTGTTTCAGTGCGACGGCTGAAGTGCTTGAGTCGAATCGTGTGGCGAACTCGATCGAGGAAAGGAGATTCCGATGGGGAGTAAGAACGGGTTGACATACATAATCGATCTGCTATATTATTCTATAGGTCGCTTTATATTGTCAATAAGGTAGCGATCCAGATTATTTGTTTATAGCTATAATTTAGTTCAATACCGCGACAGCAATTTCAACATCACAAGTTATATCAGCTTCAATGTATCACCAGCCACCTGCCAACTTTTTCTACTCAGCTTACTTGCTCAGGACAAAGTTTCTTCACCCGGATGGAACAGTTAAAGAAGGTTCAGGAACAGGTTTTGTGTTGGAAATAAAAGAGGGTTTTTCTGTTATTGTAACAAACAGGCATGTTGTTGATATTGACTATCGGCAACCCAGCGCGAAATACAAAGACTTTTCAATTCAGGAATTATTTATATCAGGAAGAAGACCAGATGATACAACTTACACATTCAGGTTGTATCCAACGGCTAAATTTTTTTATAGTGAAGTTAATGAAAATGATGTTGTACTTATAGAGCCAATAATGTACGTAGATCCTCCAGATCAGTTCGCACAGCGACTTCATTGGCATTTTGGACTGGAGCACTTAGCCACGCAAGAAATATTTGACAATCTGTTACAGCCTTATGACGATGTGGCTTTTACTGGTTTTCCAGACCAATATGATAAGTTAACAAATCGACCAATCCTAAGATCTGGAAAAATTGCCAGTGATCCAAAATTTGATTATTCATGGAGTGGCAAGTTTGAGGGTAGTTGTGTTGCGTATGAAGCTTTCTCGTCAGAAGGTGCATCAGGTAGTCCTGTTTTTGCACCTCCTAGAGGTTTACATACCATACCTGGTTCACGAGATGGGTATCTAGTTGGGATTAATGCAGGGCATATACCAGACCACAACAGATATGGAGGTCATAGTGGTATTTCATATTTCTATAAATCTACAGTGATTCTGGATATTATCCATCAAGCAAAATTGATCTGAGCTTGAAAAGCAGATATACCGGAACCTAATGGGAAAGGTAATGGCTTTTTCTTGAATCGTGAAACATGGCGGGCATTTTAAGCCTGCATAATATTTGCCAAAACTATCAATCGGACATAATCGCCAATGAAGAAATTCCTGACTATCCTCGCCAGTACGATCGCGATCGCGACACCCACCCTATTCCTAGAACACAGTACCCTACTCGCCCAAGCCCAAACCCAAGAATCACAGCTCAAAACCCACGCGATCGGCAATTTGACCTTCAAAGCACCCCGAAATTGGCTCGAAAATCCCAGGGGCGCAAGTGCGAATAGCCTTCATTTACACAACAAAAAGTTCCCCGATAGAGGCGGTGGATTTGCCCCCAAGGGTTTGATTCGCGTGCTTGCAACCATCAGTGAGGAAAACCTGGAAACCGCTATGAAACCGAGTTCCAGAGAAATTCCTAAGACGACGATTAAGACCGAACGTCTAACCATTAACGGTAAAAAAGTCGTGCGCTTGTATGAATCCTATAACGACGGGTTTCCCGCAGGCATTGTCACCTATGTTGCCACAGGAAAAAAAGAAACAATTATGCTAGGAACTTTCTACTCCGACAGTGATACGGAAAAGCAAGTTCAGCAAATTCAAGATTCGATTCGCATTACTCAATAGCAGTAGGTTGGGTTAGCGATAGCGTAACCCAACATCTCTACACCTTTGCCGTCCCTAACAATTTCTTGCAGGCGGACGCGAAGGCTAAACGATCTAGCTTTCCCGAAAGATGGTTTCGCGTCGCTGAAAATAACCGTTATCTCCTAAACGTTACCTGACCTTGGAGATGATTCGGAAGCTCGATCGCGAGTTTGACCTACAGAAAATTGGTAGAATCAATAGAGATGCTTCGATCGCGCACCCATGCAACAAGCTAGTAGATCCAAAAAAAAGATGTTTGTGTAAATCGTTAAAATAGTACCAAAAACAACCAAGGAGAAACCCATGTTAACCCTAGAAATGGCAATCCAAAAAATCCAACAATTCCCCCCCGAACAACGCAATAAAGTTATTGAATTTATCGAATTTCTAGAATTTCAAGCCAGCCAAACTAAAACGATAGAACCCAAAAAAGATGACTCCGATCGAGAACAATCCTTTTTTGAGCTAGCCGGAATCTGGGAAGGAAAAAATATCACCCTAGACGACATTCGCAAAGACGCATGGGGTAAGGATACATTCTATGTAGCTTCACAGAAAAATAGTATTACCGAGTGTTTCTTATGAACTACCGAAACCACATCACGATCGAAGCAAATAAACGCGGTGGTAAGCCTTGTGTACGCGGCTTGCGAATTACGGTTTATGAAGTGCTTGAGTACCTGGCTTCCGAGATGACTGAAGCAGAAATTCTCGACGATTTTCCCGATTTTACACGAGAAGATTTAAAAGCTTGTATAGCTTATGCTGCTGACCGTGAGCGTCGGTTTATGACCGCTACCTTATCCGCATGAAATTACTTTTTGATGAAAACTTGTCGCCCAAGTTGCCGAATCGTTTGAGCGATGCTTGCTTTATCATAATTGTACCGCAACTGCGATCTAATTATAAGTTAGACAGCTAATCCTCTCAGTTGGGGCGTAGCGAGAAGTCATCTGTGAGTTGCAATGCTCAAGTAGGCGTGAGTTTATGGTTGGGGTGCATTTAAGGGATTGTTAGCGAGGTACAATCAACCAACTTCGTAAAACATCCTGTTGAGGTATTAAAGCAGTAGGAATTGATTGTAGAAATGTTAGTTATTTATGCAGAACAATGAACAATAATCAGCATGGACTCTTAAGCATGAAAATGAAAATTGCTATATCTCTAATAGGTTTAGCCCTTGCAATTTTACATACCACAAAAATTTTGAGCTTTGACACTCAAGGATTAATTTTACTTGTAATAGCTTTTCTCCCTTGGTTAGCTGGTTTTCTATCGAAGGCAGAGTTGCCGGGGGGATGGAAATTAGAGTTCATACAACAAATTCAAGAGGAGCAGGTTAGACAGAAGTATGAGATTGAACAACTTAAGTTTCTAATAGAAGGTTTTGTGACTGAGAGCGAATTAAATATTCTAAAGAGGCTCAGTTCGTCAGAACCATATATAGTGAGAGTAGACAAGACCTCTCATTTTTTCTCTAATGAGTTAGACAGACTAAGAAGACTTGGGTTAATTGCAAATCCTGACAACAAAGGAAGGGCTACTCTGCTTAAGGATGATGGGCAGAGCCGAGAAGTCAAAGAACATTTTTACATTACTGAGAAAGGCAAGAGCTATCTTAAATTTAGAGGAACTGCCTAATACGGCTGTCTAACAATTCGGTTGGAGCGGACTACCGAGAGCCATTGGTGAAGATGCAAAGGTTGCTTTCAGCCGCTCAACCGAGTCGTTATCTCGTAAACACTGCCTGACCTTGGAGATGATTCGGAATCTCGATCGAGAATTAAGGATTCCGGCGAAGATTCTCATCAAGCCTTATCAGTAGCACAAACCCCCGCTGAACAACAATAGAACGCCATTCCAACAACAGTAAAGTAAACTGATGAGTTCATTTGAACTCGGAACAGTTAAAATAGACAGTGGGTGGAGTGAGTGACCGAAATGCCAACTACTGCTCAGTTAGAGAGTTTATATCGCGTCAGCTATCAGTTGACGTTCATCATGTTGCAACCGATTCATCTGGTTTGTATCGATCGTCGTACTCGAAACGTATACGTTCTAGCTGGATATGGTGAAGACCTTGAGTTTGAAATAGTACCGAATGGGGAGGTATTCTGATGAGCCAAGTGAATTTTGAGGCTATGAGCGATGCCGAATTGAGACGGTACTTTCTGGAAAATCGCCAAGATCGAGCTGCTTGTCAGGCATATTTAGACAGGTTCAGTCAGCGTCCGAAATCAATCATTGCAAGCCCAAGCGATCCCGATTTTGACGCAAAAATTCAGGCAGCAATTCAGCAGAAATTAGAATCATCGCCTAGTAGCCAGCCAGCTAACAGCACAGTGGAACGGACGGAATAGAGTGACCTTGGAGATGATTCGGAAGCTCGGTCGAGAGCTTGACAAATCAGAAAATTGGTAGGATAAATAGATACGCTGCGATCTAATTGGGTAAATAAAAATTGGCTGATGACATCTTAGAGCAGGTACGAGAAGCGGCAAGTAAGCGCTTATTGTTTCTACCTCATACGATCCGGCAAATGTCCCGCCCAGAGCGAATGATTGCAACTACTGAGGTTGAAGCGGTGGTTAGGACAGGCGAAGCGATCGAAGATTACCCAGAGGATGCAAGGGGGCATAGTTGTCTCATGTTAGGGCTTGGGCGAGATGACCGAGCAATTCATGTGGTGTGTGCCCCGAAAGACGAATATTTAGCTATCATTACAGCATATCTGCCCGATCCCAGCCAATGGACACCGGATTTTAGAGGGAGACTGTAAGAATGGAATGCTTGTGCTGTAGAAATAAAATGCGACGCGGAACCGCCCCATTCACGATCGATCGAAATGGTTATCGTGTGTCATGGGACAACATTCCAGCGTGGGTTTGCAATCAATGTGGCGAGGTTCTATTTGAAGCCCGCGAAGTTGATTTGATTCAGGAAGCGTTAGTCGGTTTAGATCGAGAGACTGCGACGTTAGTTGGTCAGTTATCGTAGTAGCTATTTGACACTCCCCAACCTAAAGGTGTGGGGATTCTTAATTCAGCGACTGACCTTTAAGTGCTACGTCCTTGCGGCAATACTCAAACTTTTTAACCGTAGGAATTCTACCAATTAACGAGCCTGATTCGCGGTCACCCCAGAGAGTCTATCTCCAAAAGCGTACTAGGATATTCACCTAGAGTTCGGGTATGTCCTACCCTACCTAACAAAAATGAATTGTTTGTTTTTCTGGTTGTGAGGCTGTATTAAGCCCCTAGCTGTTTTTAGAGTTTTCGCCGCTCTTTGTCCCCCAGTTTACGCCTAAAAGTGTGTTTGAGTTTCTGTTTCACGATGGCGAAGGAATTTAACCTTGACTATTCTAATATACCACAAAAATCAACATTTTCGTGTTCTTTGAAAAAAGATTTAAGAAATTAAAGTCGTCCTAGAAGGACGGGGTTTTAAACCCAATTTTCTGATAACAATCGCGCTGCACTGGAACGTTCTAATATGGTGGGTTAATGGCAAAGGTTATCTACGTCCAGTGAGCGCGAACGTTATCTCACAAACGCTGTCTGACCTTGGAGATGATTCGGAATCTCGATCGAGAGTTTGACCTACAGAAAATTGGTAAAATAAATAGAGACGCTGGATCGCGCAAGGTCGGAGAACGATCGCCTGATTCGTCGGTTTTGTCAGGAGTTGGGGATTGAGGTGCCGTTTTAGGGAATGGGGGAGTATTTTCAAAGATGGAGACTCAACTATACGAGAAATTCATTCAAAAGATAATTATTTTAGGTAAACAAAAGGAATTTTCATTAACCTCTTCGATCGACAACTATTTAATCATGAATTATCGGCTTAAATTAGAACGAATCGATAAACTAAAAGCTTGGCTAGATGGGTTTAGACCCTTCGATTCCACGCTTGTCGCCGAACTCAAAAAGCTCTATGATGTTCGCTTTACTTATAACTCAAATGCCATTGAGGGTAATACTTTAACCCAAAGTGAAACGGAATTAGTTTTAACGAAGGGCATTACTGTGGGGGGCAAAACCCTTGACGAACATTTAGAAGTTATTGGACATAAGCAGGCGATCGATTATATTGAAAATTTAGCCCAAAAAGATACGGAGATTAATGAATGGGAAATAAAGCAAATTCACAATCTTATTCTCCGCAAAATTAACCCGGAGGAAGCGGGTAGTTATCGCACTCTGGATGTGATGGCGGCGGGAACGAACTATCGTTATCCTGCCCATTATTTATTGTCTCAATTAATGAGAGATTTTGCGATATGGCTCAACTCGGAATCTGCTTTAAGGCTCCATCCAGTCGAATATGCCACTATGGCTCATTATCGTTTTGTTTCTATCCATCCTTTTCGCGATGGAAATGGTCGAAGCGCTAGATTATTAATGAATTTACTCTTAATCCGTGCAGGCTATCCGATCGCGGTGATTGACAACCAAATCCGCAATGATTATATTAATGCTTTAGCCTACGGGCAACAAAACCAAGATGATTTAAGCCAGTTGTTTGAATTGATTTTTGATGCTACGATTAGTTCGCTTGTGGAAGTTTTAAGATTATTGGTGACTGCAAGTAGCAGCAGGGGAAAGGCACAGGCTTTTTATCAGGAGATTACTGATTTTCTCGATCGTAGCGGTGGTTTAGGGGATGGGGAATAGGTAATGGGTGGGATGTTAAACCAAAAATGTTCCTGCGTACCAACGCTATCTCGCAAATGCTGGCTCACCTTGGAGATGATTCGGAATCTCGATCGAGACCTTGACCTACAGAAAATTGGTAGAATAAATAGATACCCTGCGATCGCGCACTCATGCAACAAGCTAGTAGATCCAAAAAAAAGATGTTTGTGTAAATCGTTAAAATAGTACCAAAACCAACCAAAAAGAAACCCATGTTAACCCTAGAAATGGCAATCCAAAAAATCCAACATTTTCCCCCAAATCAACTCGAAAAGATTTTTGAATATATCGAATTTCTTGAGTTTCAAGCCAATAAAAAAACCTTTGAGCCGATTGATACAAAGTCAGAGAAAATATCTTTTACACAAGCAGCCCAAGAGTTTGTTGGTTGTTTAGATAGCGATCTCGAAGATCTTTCCCACAATTCCCAATACCTAAAAGGCTTCGGAGAATGATGAGTAACCCCATTATTTTAGATACTGGAGTTTTAATTGCCTTTCTGATGCCCAAAGATAAATTCCACTCTTGGGCAGTCTCCCAACTTTCCCAAGTTACAGATCCCGTCATTACCTGCGAACCTGTAATCACAGAAGCCTGTTTTCTCGCCCAGAGAATCCATCATGGACAAGCAACAATCTTAAAACTAATCAAACAGGGACATATTCAAATTCCTTTTATTCTCAATCAAGAAATAGAAGCAATTGAAAATCTAATGGAGCGTTATGCATCCGTGCCAATGTCCCTAGCCGATGCCTGCTTAGTCAAAATGAGCGAGATCTATGAAGATAGTTCCGTGCTTACCCTAGATAGCGACTTTCAAATCTATCGCAAACACCGCAACCAAAATATTTTGGTAATCATGCCAAATTTATGAGTCATATCAATTCCGGTTGCACCGGAATTATTAGTAGACCAAATTAGGAGACGGCAGTGCCCATTGGTGTCAACAATCGCCTGAAAGCCCGCCAAGTCTGTCTGTGAGCCCGCGAATCCGCCAGGGGTTGAAACCCCTGTCTAATAGCTAAAGTCCTCTCAAAGAGGACTAATGAGTTCTTCAGTCCTCTTTGAGAGGACTTGCGCTTTGAGGCAGGGGTTTCAACCCCTGCCGGACTATTGGTTGTACTTTAAGTTGACACCAATGGGCACTGCCCATTGGTGTCAACTTAAGCTGTCAGCCCGCCAAGTCTGTTAGTGGGTTCACGAGTCCGACAGGGGTTGAAACCCCTGTCTAATAGCAAAAGTCCTCGCTATGAGGACTAATGAGTTGAAAATTCTTCTCTTCAGTCCTCTTTGAGAGGACTTTCGCTTTGAGACGGGGGTTTCAACCCCCGGCGGACTATTGGTTGTACTTTAAGTTGACACCAATGGGCAGTGCCGTGTCCCTACAATATTACTTTGGGTAGGGACACGGCACTGCCGTCTCCTCTATATTATTTCGGTGTTACCGGAATTAATATCACTAAAAAACCCGTGCATTCGCGCCGGGGGGAGTGTCAACAACAACTGTCAAGGCAACTCAACGGAACTGGGTTTAGCAATATGAGGTAATCCCCAACCCAATTTTTCGCGCAAAACATGGAAAAACTCAGGAGGTTGTACCCGAACAAAACGGGCCATGTACGGAGCTTTTTCTACTTGTACCCAATCCTCCGGGCGAACATAACAGCCGCCATTTCCGTCTACCACCATGACTAAACGGTTCGGACTCGCGGGCAAAATCTTCACCGGTTCTGTGTTGGAAAAAACCAAGGCGCGCGAAGCCATAGAATGCGGGCAAAGAGGCACTAATTGTAATACTGGCACTCCGGGAATAATCACAGGCCCGCCCGCAGACAGCGCGTAAGCCGTCGATCCTGTGGGAGTCGAGATAATTATCCCATCGGCGGCAATGTCCACAGAAGCGTGTTGCCCGATCGCCACTTCAAAATGACACATACAAGTCAGCGGTTCCCGGTGCAGCACCATTTCATTCAAACACAGTGCTTCCCAGAGGCAGTCATTGTCGCGAAACAACCGTACTGCTAGCATTGACCTTTCTTCGATTTCGTATTCTCCCGCCAGCACCTTCTCCAAGGCTTGTGGCAGCAAGTTAAGGTAAGTTTCGGTCAAAAAACCCATATGACCAGTATTGACCGTCAGCAGTGGCACTCCGATGGGAGCGACTTGGCGAAATGCCGACAGCACAGTACCGTCGCCACCCAAAACCACGGCAAATTCCATGTCGCTGTCAAAACCGGGGGGGACGAGTTGGTCGATCGGAGTATGACACATGGGGCGATCGGGACTAGAATAGCCCAGAATTCCCCCAGAACCGGAAACCGCGCAGACATCCCAGCCGATCGCCGTCAGTTGTTCTTTCAACTCTTGGGCGATGCGACAAGATACAGGTTTAACGTCGTTATATATAATCCCAGCTTTCGGCACGATCGACTACCCCGCCCTACTATCATCAAGGACGAAAAATACGTCCTTTTTATTTGATAGACATCGCAAGAATTGCCAATCTTGAACAGGCAAGATGCCTGTTCCACAATAAATATGGTCGGAGTCTAATAAATTGGAGAGTTCCAAAGTTCGGGTTGAATATAGTTTTAATATGGCGCGTCTTGTTACCATCTTGAAATTTTTAATCACGTAGATTTTGCAGCTTGTGGCGGCATCGAACCGCCACAAATTACCGAAATTTAATCCCAAAACTCAGCAATTTGAGTCCTAGAAATGGAGTATAAGCTGATTAAAACGTAAAAGGCATTTTTTGTTTACCCCGTTTTTTAGTTTTAAGCTGCTCGTACTCTATTTCCTTGAGCTTCTTGGTAATCAGACTAAAGTATTCTTCCAGATAAGATTCCAAAGTAGTAGTTTCTTTGGGGTCTATTCCGAAGACACTGTAAACTTCATCCATCGGAGCTTTCAAGGGTTTTCCGGCGGCCAAAACTTCGGAAAAAGCCAATCTGTCAGCTATGTTCCAACTCCACTGAAAGAACTGAGCAAATTGACGAGTAGCCTTCAACAAAGCATCTGGGGTGCGGGTGATTTTGGCTTGTTTGCCAGATAAGCGTTCGCATAGGCGCACAATTTCTTCTGCATCCCAAGCGCGAGGGCCCACCAGAGGAAAGCTTTTTTTCTCAGTTTCGGGAACGGAAAGGGCTCGGACTGCAAATTTCGCCACATCCTGAGTGTTCATGTAGGCCAGGGCTGAGGGCTTGTTGGGCAACCAAACTCCCTGACTATCCAAAATCGGCATGGCGTATAGGCTGAGCAGTCCTTGCAAAAATCCACAGGGCCTCAAGATGGTGTAATCGAGACCGGACTCTGCTAAAAATAGCTCCGTACAGCGCTTAATTTCCAATAAGGGGACTTGGGGATATTTCTCGGCGTCGAGAAACGAAAAGAAGATGTAACGCTTGACTCCTGCTGCTACTGCTGCTTGAATCAGCGATACTTTTCCGTCCCAGTCTACTCTTTTGATGCTTACAGAATCGGCAGCGCTAGCTGTGGCTGCATCGATGATAGCTGTTACCCCGGATAGCGCTGAAGTCAGGCTATCTGGCTGGCAAAGGTTTCCGGGTACGAGTTCGGCACCCCATTCTTTCAAAAATGCAGCTTTTCTGTAACTTCTTACTAGGCAACGCACCTGGTAGCCCTCGTCTAGGGCACGGCGGGCTATTTGGCGGCCGAGTGTGCCGGTGGCACCTAAAATCAATAAAGTCATCTAGGGATTAATTATGAATCTTAAACTTTCTATAGGATTGTATCAGGTCTTTGTTAATTTTGTTATAAAAACTTAACAAAAACCTGAACTTTTCTCATTTTGGCGTTGAGACCTTCGGCAGAAGGCTGGCTTTCTGATCGCTCGATCCCCGTAGGGACACGGCACTGCCTATTCGTGTCAACTTAAGCTAAAACCCAGTCACAGATTGCTGTTTAACTATTAAACTGCTATCCCCCCTAGCCCCCCTTAGGTCGGGGGGGACAAGAAATCTTCTCTTTCGTCCCCCTTCCCCCCTTGGGGGGGGCTAGGGGGGGGTGGGGATTTAGGGGGATCTAGACTTAGGTAAAAACGATATTTATCAAGGCTTTCAGGCTTAAGTTGACACCTATGGGCACGGTGCGGTGTCCCTACTTCATAAGCCTGGGATACGGTGTAACTGAAAAAAAAGCTTATTCTTCGCCGCCTTGGAGTTTGAGCAGGAGGAAGCCTCCACCGATACCGACAAAAATTAGGGAAAAGGACAACAAGGCTGCATTTAAAATTTCAGGATTCATGATTTTAGATGTCTAGTTGGACGATCGCATTCAATAAAGATAGTATAATTTGGGGCAACGAGCTACAGGAATGCTAAAATTTCAGTGCGGAAAATGTTCTAGATTTCTGGAGAAAAATGCCTTGAGTCTCGATCGAGGATTGAAACTAGCTCTAACTCTGGGAGATCCGGCAGGAATTGGGCCGGAAGTGATTCTCAAGGCTTTGGCCGATCCCGTAGAGGCTTGTGGGGTGTGGACGATCGGCTCTCGGACAATTTTGCAGCAAACTTATGATAAATTGCGATCGCAAGATCCATCCCTAGCCTTAGCAAATCCCGACACATTAAATATTATTGAGATCGCATCCGACAGCAAATGGGGCGAAATTATCCCTGGTGTTGGTAATGCAGCCAGCGGCGCTGCTAGCTTTGCCTATCTCGAAACTGCCATCGCCCGTACCCTGACTGGTGAATTCTCGGCGATTGTCACAGGACCGATTTCCAAAACTTGCTGGCAGGCGGCTAATTACAATTATCCAGGACAAACAGAACTTCTGGCCGAAAAAGCGCGATCGAAACGCTTCGGAATGCTGTTTGCTGCCAAATCTCCCCACAGCAACTGGATGCTGATTACTTTACTCGCTACCACACATATTTCCCTACGTCAAGTCCCCGATGCTTTGACTCCAGAGTTGTTGAGCGAAAAACTGGAATTGCTCATCGAGTGTTTGCGGGCAGATTTTGGGATCGAAACACCCAGAATAGCGGTGTCTGGCTTGAATCCTCACAGCGGCGAAAATGGGAAACTGGGAAATGAAGAGCAAGACTGGATGATACCCTGGTTGGAAACTCAGCGCGATCGCTTCGAGCAAGTACAGTTAGACGGGCCCATCCCACCGGATACCCTCTGGGTAAAGCCCGGTAAAGCTTGGTACGGTTTTGCAGCACCTACTCACGATGCTTATTTGGCAATGTACCACGACCAAGGTTTGATTCCGGTAAAATTAATGGCTTTTGATAAAGCAGTTAACACTACAATTGGCTTGCCCTTTGTCCGCACATCCCCCGATCATGGCACTGCTTTTGATATTGTAGGTAGAGGGATTGCGGATGCTTCCAGCATGAAATCTGCCTTGGAGCTTGGGAGGGAGTTGGCCACGAGAAGAGCAGTGGCAAAATGGGGCGATCCGCGAGATACTAAATAAAACCGATCGCCCTCTCTCTCCCAGTAGAGAGAACCCGGTGAGTATCTAAAAAGATGAGGTTAATTAACTAAGGTTAATCAAGTATATAGCAATCCTTGCAGGAGTCGCAAGTTTTTTACCCCACCCCAACCCTCCCCTTATTAAGGGGAGGGAGCAAGAAATTCACAAATGATTTAGAATTGCTATAGATAGGTTAGTTAGCTTGATTCTGTTGAAATTTGCTATTGATTTTCCCTTATATGGGGTTGCCAACGGGTGATTTCCTTTCATTAGTCAAAGTCAAATCATGGTAGAAAATTATGACAGAATTTAATCTCAATCCAGAGGAAAGGGAGCAATTAGAAAACACTGAAACTAATCCTACAAATCAGATAGGTAGTAATGCTGGCGAGCAACTTCAAGAATTAATGAAAATGCTGGCGGAGTTGCAATTATTAAAATTAAAAAATGAATCTAACGAAATTAATTTAAGGTGTACAAAAATGTCTAACAATAATAATGAGGAGAAAAATGAACCCAATCAGCAGTGGTCTTTTCTGATAGAATCACCAGCAATTATCCCCGAAATTTTGACAAGTGAACCCGAAAATACCAGTCATAAAAACATAAAAAAAGAACGGTTCGGATCGCGAAAATCCCAGTCCCAAAACGAAGAAGTGCCTTCGGAGGAAACCTTAGAAGAGGCTAGAGAAAAGTTAAAGCGGTTGCAACAATTACTATTTGAACGGGATTTACCAGAATTTTATGATAATATTTTGAGCGTAGAACAGAGATTGGCAAACTTTGAAAGGATGATTTCCGATCCCGATGAGTTGCTAAAATTATTAACACCATTAATTCCTGAGTTGCTGAGCGGCCAAGTCAGGGAATTGAAGTCTGAGTTGCGAGAGGCGATCGCACCGGATGGTAGTCCCAGAATTAATCAGAGTGAAATAGAAGCAAAAGTAGTAGAACTACAAAATCAAATCGCGATTCTATCTCAGCAAAAAATCCCCAATTCAGAACAGTTAATCCAAGGGCTGACTCCCATAATCACCGATTTGCTCAACCGCAAACTAGAGGAGTCGAAGTTAGGGGTAGATTCAAAAATTGCACCGGCAGTTAAGGAAGTAATTAACCACCAAAACGGCCTGGAAGAAAAAGTATTAAATATTGAACATCAAGTTGCTCACGTTCAACAGCGTTTTCAGCAGCAGCCGGAAGATTTAGTCAAACAACTACTGCCCATAATTAACGAGTCGCTGAATCGGAAAATCAGTGAGTTAAAATCGGAGCTGATCCAGACTGTGACACCCTCAGCCCAGGTGAGAATAGCTTGGGCAGAAATCGAAGAAAAAGTATTAAATATCATCGAAGGGCGACTCGTAGATCAACAACCACAAATTCAGCAGCCGGAAGAAATAATTGGGCGGGTAATGCCAATCATCACGGAGTTACTTAACCGTAAAATAGATGAATCTAAATTAGATTTAGCAGCCCTCATCGAACCTTTGATGGCTAGCCACAGTCATCAAGAAGTAATTAAAGGGCAACTGTTGAATGTAGAAAATAAAGTTAATCTGATTCAGAAAAAGCAGAATTCTCAACCGGAAGAAATAATGGCCAGGCTAATGCCGTTAATGATTGAGTCGCTGAATCGGAAGATAGATGAGACAAAGTTAGAGGTGAGAGAGGCGATCGCCCCCGGCATCAACGAAGCTTTTCAAAACAGCGGCATAGAAGCAAAAATCTTAAGAAATGAGCATCAAATTATCGAAGTTCAGCACGAAACAGTCGCCCAGTTAGAAGGGTTGATGGCAAGGATTATGCCACGGATCTCCCAGATGCTGTTGGAAAAAATCAGCGAAGCAAGAGTAGAGATAGAAAGTGCGATCGGTCCCGCGGTGGATGCCATTATTCAAAATAAAAGAATTGAAGAAAGACTGGGGAAAATCGAACAAAAAATTGTCGCGATCGAACACCGAATTTATGAATCTACTGACTTGTTTACAGATTTATTGAAGCCTTTAATTGACGAACTTATGGTCGGTCATCACAAGCAACTAGAACAATCTGTCATTGAATCAATTTTGCCTTTATTAGATGAAGTTGTTAATTATAATTATCAACTAAATGATAAAGTAGAAAATCTGGAACGTAAAGTCAATGATGCTCAATGGGGTGGCAATGAGGAAGCATTAGTTGCCAAAATTAAAGCCATTTTCCTGGAAATGATGCTAGACACAATTAACGAATCCCAGGAAGCATTTACTGAAACAATTGCCCCCATAATCGATCAAGTAATTAATAATAAAACCAGGGAAAATAGGCAATCGATGGGAATCGCAATATCTCCAGCGATACCTGTGGGAATCAGCCACCGCATCAATGAATCGCCAGATGAGATTGCACAGGCGATCGCACCCGAAATTGCCTCTGCTGTGAGAAGACAAATTAATCTTAATACAGAAGCGATGTCGGATGCACTCTACCCGATTATCGGTAGTACGATTTTGAAGTACATGGCCGAGACGATACAGGAGATTAATGAAAAACTCGAAAAAGCGGTGAGCCTTGAGGGAATTACCCGCAAATTTAAAGCTAAGTTACAAGGGATTTCTGAAGCAGAATTGCTGATGAAAGAGACAACACCATCAAGTGTTAAGGCAGTATTTTTAATTCAAAAAGACTCTGGGTTAGTAATTACAGCAGTGCAACAGTCACAAAGTGAGCAGCTAGAATCGGAAATGGTGGCGGGGATGTTGACTGCGATTCGTTCTTTTGTTAACGACTGTATCTCTCAGTCTGGCAATATTGCAGAAATTGATGCCATAGAATACGGGACATCTACGATTGTATTGGAAGTAGCGGGTTCCTGTTATCTAGCGGTAGTGATGCAAGGAGAAACCCGCCAATGGTTTAAGTACAAAATGCGAGCAATTTTCAAAAATATTGTTCAAGAATACGGCAATAAAATCCAGTCATTTAATGGAGATCCAGCCAGTATCCCTGTGGAAGTCAATTCCGAGTTACGGAAATTAATTGATACAAATGTCAAAGCTAAATCCACTCAACCTAAAGCGTTATTAATGGTGGGATTTGGACTTTTAGGTTTAATTATAGTACCTTGGGGGATTTATCAATACCGTAGTGGAATTGAACGCAGATTAGAAGCTGAGACAAATTTAGCTTTACAGTCTGCTCCCGAATTATCAGTTTATCGACTCACCGCAGAGGTGAAAGGTAAAGTAGCAGAGCTTTCGGGACGAGTACCGAATCAGAAATTGCGTTCAAGAGCCTTACAAATTGCTCAAAGAGTTGTACCACAATTAACCTTAGACAATAAAATTATAGCAGTGGAAGTACCTCCAGACCCAGTGTTAGTGGAGGCGGATGTCAAGCGGACAGTGGCTCTGTTGAACAAAGTAGAAAGCATTGACATTTCGGCTCGTTATGTGGCAGAGAAAGTTACCGTAGAAGGTAGCGTACTCCAGGCAAAAGATGCTCAGAAAATAACAGAAGCTTTTGCTAAAATTCCGGGGGTGAAGTCGGTCACAAATACAGTGGTAATAGGAACTAAACCGCTGTCTAAGGCCATGGGAATTCGGATTTATTTTGGTGTGGGTGCTGCTACTTTGCAGCCGAACGACATCACCCAAAAAATGAAAGAAATCAAGGCTTTTATGGCAGAAAATAAAGGCAAGAATTTGAGGATAATTGGACATAGCGATTTTAAAAGCAATTCTGCCGAAAACCAAAGATTGGCACTGGAAAGGGCGAAAAATGTGAAAGTAGCTTTAGTGAATAAAGGAATAGATAGTGACAGAATACAAGTTGCTTCTAGCAAAAGTCGTCCCGAAGGCGTGGCGGAAAATCAACCACTGTGGCTGAGTAGAACAGTAACTTTTGAAGTGGTAAATTAAAAGTAGTCTTTGCTTTTTAAATACACAAAATATAGCAACTGCCAAGGCTGTTAAGGTAACTGTTATAAAAAGCGATCGCGCTTCAGGTAAACTAGAAGGCGATCGCCAATTTATTTTTTTTAAAAATTAATTGGTTAGATCGAGATATTTCACACCCCATTCGTGCATGGCGTCGATGATAGGTTTGAGGCTTTCTCCCAAAGGTGTTACGGAATATTCGACTTTAGGCGGAACCTCCAAGTAAATTTCGCGATGGACAATCCCGTGTAACTCCATCTCGCGCAGTTGTTGTGTCAGCATTTTTTGAGTAATGCCTTTTAAGGCCCTTTGCAACTGATTAAAACGCTTCACACCTTGAAATAGCTCGCGCAGGATTAATACTTTCCAACGTCCGCCAATGATATCTAAAGTTCTTTCTACAACACAACTAGCTCTCTCCGTATCTGTTTTGACTTCCATAGTATCTTTTAAGGATTTAATTGCCTTTTAATTGCGGTGATTGTTGTTATACCGAATGCGGGCTCCGGCCCACTGAAGTTTTTCTCTCAATGTGCCGTAATAAGAATAGTTTTCTCGCAAAATGATAAATTTAGCCTCGCAGTCCGCCATCCGCACGTCTACGCGCTGTCCTGGCCAAATGGCAGTACCTAAAATGCCATCTGTCCAGAGTTTGGTACTGAGTTCGTAATCTGCTAAGGGCCAAATGCTGACTACAGAACCGGGTGGCAAAACTACGGGGCGGCTGGATAAACTTAAAGGGCAAATGGGAGTAACAGCGATCGCGTCCATGCCAGGGTGTATAATCGGCCCGTTGGCAGATGCGGTGTAGCAAGTCGAACCTGTGGGAGTTGCGACAATTAAGCCGTCGCCCTGATATTGATCCACTACTTCGCCGTCAATTTCCATTTCCAGAATACAACTGGGCATTCGATCGGCGCAAGCAGGTTTGATGCACATTTCATTGAGGGCCAAAAAGCGATCGCTTTCCGGTTCCAAATTAGTTCTATTTCCCTGAAAAATCGCCGCCTGCAACATCATCCGCTTCTGTACGGCGTATCTATCTTCAGTAAGTCTGTCCCAAATCTCTTCAGTATTTTGGAAATCGTCAAAAGATTCAGTTAAAAAACCTAAGTGTCCCCCCACATTGGCAGCCAAAATCGGGATACCATCAGCAGCTAAATTTCGGGCCGCAGCCAGGGCAGTGCCGTCACCACCAAGCACCACAGCTAAATCAATCGGGCTGGTACTAGAAGCCAAAAACACTGGGTAGGGGTTGTCTTTTGGGCCACTCGGCCCCATCAAAACATGACAACCGCGACTTTCTAACTGCCGAGCACATTGTTCTGCCCACCGCTGGCTGAAGGGATCTCTGGCTTTGTGGGCAATAATTACTTGTTTTAGTTGCACAAACTGTCGATTTTAGATTGGGGCTTTGGGATTGTGAGATTTATCGATCGGGGATTGGGGATTGTTAGATTTTATGCTAACTGCAAAATCAACCGATTTGAGATTTTATGGTGGCTGCAAAATCCTAACAGGTGCGATCGCACAAATTGGTTTTGGAGATCATTTTTAGATTCTAAACTATTTTCGAGAATTGCGAGGCAGACGATCGGAATATGTGCGATCGGGCCGAGCCCATAAATTCGATCGCAAATCCCTTAAAAAAAACCAAATCCCCAAACCTCAGTCTCCAAACAGACCCTTTCTGTGGCAATCTAAAAAACAGCCGAGACAATTTTATAAACTTTTGGTAACAGAACCCAGCAATCAATTATGCAAACTCTACCAAATCCAACTAAAACCCCCAACCCTCAACCAGCCTTCGACACCACCATCAAACGGCGCAAAACCAGACCAGTCAAAGTCGGTAGCGTCACCATCGGTGGCGGCAACCCAGTCGTCGTACAATCGATGATTAACGAAGACACCCTCGACATCGACGGTTCAGTAGCCGGAATTAGGCGATTGCACGAGATTGGCTGCGAAATCGTCCGCGTCACCGTGCCCAGCATGGCCCACGCCAAAGCCTTAGCCGAAATCAAGCAAAAACTGATCGCCACCTACCAACCAGTACCCCTGGTTGCCGATGTCCACCACAATGGCATGAAAATCGCCCTAGAAGTGGCCAAACACGTAGACAAAGTGAGAATCAATCCGGGTTTGTACGTGTTCGAGAAACCGAAAGCTGACAGAACCGAATATACCGATGCCGAATTCGCCGAAATTGGCGAAAAAATCAGGGAAACCCTGGAACCCCTAGTGATATCTCTCCGAGATCAGGGCAAAGCTTTGCGAATCGGAGTCAATCACGGTTCCCTTGCCGAAAGGATGCTGTTCACCTACGGCGACACCCCAGAAGGCATGGTAGAATCCGCCCTGGAATTCATCAAAATTTGCGAATCCCTGGACTTTGGCAACATCGTCATTTCCCTGAAAGCCTCCCGTGCTCCAGTGATGGTGGCGGCTTACCGCTTGATGGCACACCGGATGGACGAACTAGGCATGGATTACCCGCTGCATTTGGGTGTCACGGAAGCTGGCGACGGGGAATATGGCCGTATCAAGTCCACCGCGGGGATCGCACCGCTATTGGCTGATGGCATCGGCGACACCATCCGCGTCTCCCTGACAGAGGCCCCAGAAAAGGAAATTCCTGTCTGCTACAGCATTCTGCAAGCCTTGGGATTGCGGAAAACGATGGTTGAGTATGTGGCTTGTCCTTCCTGTGGTCGTACTTTGTTTAATTTAGAGGAAGTGCTGCACAAAGTGAGGGCGGCGACGCAGCATCTGACGGGTTTGGATATAGCAGTAATGGGCTGTATTGTCAATGGGCCCGGAGAAATGGCTGATGCTGACTATGGTTATGTGGGGAAGCAGGCTGGTTATATTTCGCTGTACCGGGGCCGGGAAGAAATTAAGAAGGTGCCGGAGGACAGAGGTGTGGAAGAATTGATTAACTTGATTAAATCGGACGATCGCTGGGTGGAACCTTAAGTAAGCGGATGCCGGATGATTAATTTTAAATCCGGTAGTTACCCAAAGTCAGTAAGGGGCGGGTTGATTTAGCTTGACAGACGGGAATCCCCACACCATACCGCTTCGGTTGGTGTGGGATGAAAGGCGCGTGAGACGAGGATTCCACTTGTTCACAATCTCAAAGCGTAGCTTTGAGCAGTGGGCAGGTGGAT
>NZ_JBGJZU010000083.1:0-26407 GCF_041354475.1 Microcoleus sp. | reverse complement strand
TAGCCTCTATCCTGTGATGCCAGCAGGTATGCCAAAAAGAATGACCACTTTTGAGGTGCCAAGGTTTTCTTTTGTATGCTGAGTCCACGTTTGTCCAATTAATTGGCGATTAGAGGCGTAGCGATCGTTGTTCAAGGACTAAAAATCGCCGATACGTCCCCAGACGAGACATTTGTCCAGGGGAATTTTTGTTTGGCGACGATCGACCTGTTCGACTGTTGTTGCTTCTACATCCCCATTAGGGTAGAGAATATGAACTACCTTACCACTGAGAAATGCTAGAGGATTCTCTTGACAATTGTCGATATTTTTGATAGGGAAGTTAAAGTTTTTCATGGTTGAGCGATGCAGGTCTAATCAGTCCAAAATAGGGCATTGGTTGACAAAAGCATTTGATTTGTAACGGTTTGACCTATGGTTACATCATCTTTTAGTCACCAAGGCTTCAGTGCGATCGTACCAAGGTATATCTGTGATAAAACTAGACACACCCCGTGATAGAAGTCACCAAAATAGGGGTGAGGGGGAACACCCCTCACAGGATTTTGGTTTAGTCCCGATCCTGACGGCTTTTGACCAGTTGTTTGGGAGATGTCTAATAAACTATTGTTAACCCGATCTTTAAACCTTAAAAACCTTGGCTAAACAACGACTAGACACTTTATTAGTCAACCTAAATTTGTGTACTTCCCGACAACAAGCTCAAGCTTTGATTCGCACAGGAAAAGTAGCAGTCAACCAGCAGGTAGTTGACAAACCGGGCACAGAGGTTGATATTTCAGCCCAAATTCAAATTAAAGAGCGATCGCGCTACGTTTCTAGAGGCGGCGACAAATTAGCTAAAGCATTAGAAGTTTTTGCGATTCCCGTTACAGATAGAATTTGTCTCGACGGCGGCATTTCCACAGGGGGTTTTACCGACTGTTTGCTGCAAGCGGGCGCAGCCAAAGTCTATGGGATAGATGTGGGTTACGGTCAAGCAGATTGGGGATTGCGGAACGATCCGAGGGTAATTTTGAAAGAACGCACCAATTTGCGCTACATGACGGCTACAGAGCTCTATGGCGACTCTCAGCGAGCAGATTTGGCAGTAGTAGATGTGTCGTTTATTTCCCTGGATAAAGTTTTACCAGCGCTGTGGGAGTTGTTAGCACCACCGCGAGAAGCCGTGTTGCTGGTAAAGCCACAGTTTGAAGTTGGGCGCGAGAGAGTAGGGAAAAAAGGCGTAGTGCGAGACTCCGCCACCCAAGCCGATGCGATTTTCCAAGTGTGGAAAGCAGCCACTGCTTTAGGATGGGAACAACGCGGCTTAACTTGGTCGCCTTTACTTGGCCCGGCTGGCAATATCGAGTATCTTTTATGGTTGGGGAGCGATCGTCAACAGCAGTCGGAGCAAAATGCTGTGGAAGATAGTGTGATGAAAGAAAGGATCGCAGAAGTGACACAGGGTGCAAAGGGGGAACTGATCGATAAATTTTAGATTTTAGATTTAGCAACCTTCGGATGTGGCACTCGTTGACCTCTGCCTCCTGCGATCCTTCGACTTTAGATGGGAGAAATAAAAAATTTGAGTTCACTGATAAATCGGTTTTTTAACCTTTCACTTAACTAATAATTTCATGCAGTCATTCAAACAAGTTGGTTCGCTTTTTTTGTACCTGTTAGGTGCTATCGGCTATATAGCTAGTGCAGCGATGATTGTGGGGATTTCAGTGCTGATCAAATTTGTCGCCCTGATGTTGGCAGATAAAATTTTATATACTATTTTTATTATCGGCGATTTGTTGAGAGGCATCGAAGTTATTGAATTATTAAATATCTTAGTGTTTGCTTTCATCGGCATGGGGTTTGGTTTGGCTACCCGACTTTTAAAACCTGAATATGGTCGCCAAGTTAGTGCTATTTTGTTGATTTTGATAGTTCCTTTTGTGTTCATGAGTACGCCGATAATTCGCTACAATTCTTGGCTAGATAAAGTTGAAGAGTCGGAGAAATTATCGCCGGATGAAGCTACGAAAATCACTAACTTATTTTTGAAAAAACAGATAGGAGTTCCCGGTTTCTTTGGTTATTATTTATATACAGGTCAGTTTCCAGTGATTCCTACGACTCAATCACAGATGAAAGACCTCGATAGCTTTGAAAAAAAAGTTAACTCCCGATTTGTGCAGTTAACAGGTGCTGCGCCCACTATTGTTTCTTGGTCGATGTTGATTTGTTTTTGGCTGATTAGAATATTTTATTTTTGTATAGCAGTAATTGCTACGATTGCCCACTTTAGGCAAGGTGTGGTCATTGCCCGAAGGTAAGAGGTTAATTTTTACTTACCAATTTTTAACTCTTGTTGTAGGCGATGGACAATTGTATTACGCTCGATGGTACCAAGAATTTCTTGAATTACCGTATCTTGTCCCAAGGGGCCCCAAGTGCAGCCTTTTTCTAAATAAACTTGGGCGGCGCGACCGACAGCATAGGTTCCGTAAGCTGCTAAACTAGCTTGAGTTACCGCAACTCCTGCAAAAGTAGAAAAGCCAATTTGGGGAGCAGCAATCGCCGCGCTTTTCCCGAATCCCAACAAAAAACTACTACCTAATTCTCCCAAAAGTACGCCACCGGCACTCGAAAAAATAGTTTGCCAAAGTTTCCCCGCTTCATAGCCAGTCATGGGTAAACCGTAAAGTCTGGATAAAGAGCGAATTAAGGCTAAATCAGCGACAGTTGCTCCCATGACATCGAGGAAAGCAATCGGATTTAAGCCCACAGCCAAAGCTTTATATTTCGCAAATTGCCAGATTAAATCCTCGGCTTCGGTATGTCGCAATTTGAGAATTTGATGGGCAATATTTGCCTCTGCATCTCTAGCTTCCATTAAAGCATTGAGAGCGAGGAGCGATCGACCTTCTCGGTTAAGAATCGTGAAAATAGTCTGTTTGAGCTCATCTATCTGCGGCGGCGGCGACTCCCACTCGTGGGTAATGCTCCCATCAGGCCATTCAATGCGCACCTGCATCGGTGCCGGTTCCGCCGCTACCATGACTATTTCTAAGGATTTAGGGTGATTATTTTTAGTAGATTTAGGCGAGGGATTGTTGGAGGATAAATTTTCACTATCAGCTTGATCTTTCACCCCATCGGCGGCTAAATCTTCGCTATTATTTCCGAGATTTTGCAAACTTTTATAAATAGTTTGCCTATCTAATTCTGGATAGAGGTCTATTTTATTAAAAACTAAAATTAGCGGTTTTTGAGCTGTTTGTAATTCGCACAGTGCTTGATATTCAGTGCGAGTGATATCACCAGCGACAACAAACAAAATTAAGTCAGCTTGGCGAGAGACTTGCTTCGCCATATCGCCCCGTACTTCTCCACCAACTTCATCAATTCCTGGAGTATCAATTAATTCTATTTGCACTTTTTCTGGGTCTTTTGTGCCAGAAATAGCCGGAATTGTCCAAGCCACGGAACGCGGCCACTGAGTCACACCGTTGAGAGGGCCTGTTTGCAGAATTTTTTTACCTAAAAGCGCGTTTAATACGGCTGACTTGCCACGGCTGACTAAACCAAAGGTAGCAATACGAATGATATTTTGGTTAAGTTTTTCTGAGGTAGAATTTAAGATATCTAACTGATTTTGTAGCGTAGCTGCCAATTCTGTATTTGAGTTGTTTTTGCTTGGGCGCAAGTTAGAGTACCGCGCCAGGGATTGGCGCAAACTGGCGCGGGCAAGGGATAAGCGATGGTCTTGAATCGATTTATCAGCCATTGGCGATCGGCTTTTTTAAGCAAGTATAATAGAGTATCTAACTAGAGATATTCCGATCCATTCTAGTACAAATTTTCATAATTTGCTAAACTTTAAATTTATTCTGCATCAGAATTACTCATTTGTCTCAGATATCTCTCTGTGTTCTCTGCGCCCTCTGTGGTTAAATAATCACAATACAACAGTCAACGATATAATCTCTATAAAAAATATATCAATTCCCATCTGCATCAGAATTATTCAATTGTCTCAGATATCTCTCTGTGTTCTCTGCGCCCTCTGTGGTTAAATAATCAGCATACAATAGTCAACGATATAACCTCTGTTGCACGTTCCACAAGGACAATTTTTTTGTGTGGAACAAGCCGCAAAGCCTGTTCCTAATAACAGTACAAAATATGACTAATACCAATTTCATCAAGTAGCGCTACATATCTACCCCCCCAACCCCCCCTTGGTAAGGGGGGGCTAAGAACTACATCTGTATCTGTAGTAGGACTTTATGAAAATGGTATAATATTGTACTTAATTGAGAGCTGAATTAACTGGTTCGGGCTGAGATGTTGGCGGTGCCAGACGACTCGCCATTTGGTTGATGAAAGATTGCAAGAACGAAACTTGCTGATTTTGTTGAAATACCGCTTGCAA
The DNA here is from genome assembly GCF_041354475.1 of Microcoleus sp. Taxonomy (NCBI): domain Bacteria; kingdom Bacillati; phylum Cyanobacteriota; class Cyanophyceae; order Oscillatoriales; family Microcoleaceae; genus Microcoleus; species Microcoleus sp. Next base: position 21,996 of record NZ_JBGJZU010000083.1, on the reverse strand, counting down.
AGTTTTAGTCAACTGGTCTATATTGAAACTACTATTTACAGCAGTTTCCAGTTCTCGACTTTGGAAATATTCCACTAAACTGAGTCCAGCTATGCGAGTAAAATAGGCTGCACTAATTCCTTGCACTGCGCCTCCAGCGACAAAAGTTACAGCATTGCTTTTGAGCAATCCAGCAATAGTTTGAGTAGACAATTCAACTAATCCCAATTTCAACATTTGGGTAGCCAAAGTTGCCGCTACTGTCTTAGCTTGGTCTAGGGAAAACTTTTGCTGATAAATAGTGCCGAGATCGATTACAAGTTGGGTACTGATGGCAGTGGTTGCTAACAAGTCTAAGGCTGCAACGGGATTAGCAAAAACGGCGGCGGCTGCGATATATTGATATTGCTCGATGATGGGCATTGCCCGATCGCGCCTGACTGCATTTAATAAAGTTTTTGCTTCCTGTTTAACACTTCCAGCGCCCCGCACTGTATGAGCCCACACCAATTGTTGTCTTTCTGCGGTTAAGATTTCCGTCAGTTTTGCCGTCAAAGGCTGAATTTGAGTTCCCGGATTTTCCATCCGTTCGCTGATTGTACCATCAGCTTGATGCTGCCGCACTTTCAGGGAATTAGGGTTCGCTGCGATCGCAATTATATCTTCTTTCGGCAGTAGGCCGTCCATTTTTTCCTGCAAAGAATGCAAAATTTGGGACTGCTGTGCTGGCAAATATTGGTCTTGTTTGTTCCAAACTAGCAAGAAACGTTGACCTGCGAAAACTAGCTGAGATAATACTTGAAATTCCGAATCGGTAATGTCGCCTGCTGTCACAAACAGCACCAAATCATCGCTGATTTTAGCATCGGCATTGGTGCTAGTAAATAGCGGGGTTGTTTCCTGGAAAGTTAGCTTTTGGGGCTGTTGGGATGTCCAGTCAGAATTTAAAACTTGAATTAAGGTACTTTTGCCTACTGCTTTGCCGCCAGTGACACTAATTCTCAAATCTGGTCTATCTAATTCGGCTGTGAGTCGATCGAGCTGTGCTTTAAGCATAGCTGGAGATTCGGATATTTGAGCTTCAGAAGCCAGCAAATTAATCGAGCTTTCTGCCGCCCCGATCGCCTTTAAGGCTGCTTCCCTGTTGGCCAGGGCTTCGGGGAGTGGAAATTCTAGTGTAGGCGATTGTCGCTGCCACCACCAATATCCGGCGCTAGCGGCCACCAAGCCGATGAGTGCCGTTTCGCCCATTTCTGAAACCGAGTGCTGTAGACTTTCTAACAGCCAGAGTGCTGCTGAGAGTCCGATTCCGCCAATTAAAACCGGTCGCCGCAAGTTAAGTGTCATTTTTCCCTTCCTGTGGGTATTCCCGCCAAGCTTAACTTTACCGGGCTTGGCATTCCCCCTAGATTCCATCGTACCTCAAGACATTTTGAAATACCCGACGCGATCGCCGAGTTAAGTTTTTGATTAAAAAAAATCGAGCAACCATAGCAATTAAACAAGTCTGGCTGCTCAGCAGGGACTTAACCACTGCTTAATTTGGGAAAATTCGGTTACTGATTTTCTAGTCTCCCAGGCAAATTTCCAAACCACGGGCTGTTTTCACCAGAGTACCATCGAGCTCTACTGCTCTGTATTTGGCGATCGCATCTTCCAAGGGAACGCTAACAACTTCCCTTTTTTGCCAAGATACCATGCAATCGTATTTTTCTTCAGCAATTAAATCAACTGCTGCTACTCCAAAAGCCGAAGCAATTAATCTTTCTAGCGGTGAAGGCGTTCCTCCTCGTTGAATGTGTCCCAAAACAGTAACGCGAGTTTCTGCGCCACTACAGTCAGAAATTTGATCGGCTAAATACTGACCGATACCACCCAACCGACTTTGACCTAATCGATTTGTTTGCATCACTAATTCCCCTGCTTCAGTGCGAACTGCCTCAGCTACTACAATTAAACAGTAGTTTTTTCCCTGTGATTGACGTTCTTGAATTTTGGCACAAATTTTGGAAATTGTGTAAGGAATTTCGGGAATCAAAATGATATCAGCGCCCCCAGCAATGCCCGCACTAATCGCAATATGTCCCGCATCGCGTCCCATGACTTCAATAATCATGACGCGACTGTGACTTGCTGCGGTAAAATGCAAGCGGTCTAGTGCTTCAGTGGCAATATTAACAGCAGTATCAAACCCGATGGAACGCTCGGTAATGCCGACATCATTATCAATAGTTTTAGGAATAGCAACTAAGTTCAACTTGCCTTGTTGAGCAATCTTCCTGAGAATAGCTAGACTACCATCGCCACCAATGCCAATTAGGGCATCTAAACCGAGTAGATGATAGCCTTCGATAATATCATCAGAGCGATCGCGCAAAGTCCCATCGGACATGGGATATGCAAAAGGATTACCCTCATTAGTCGTCCCTAGCATCGTACCGCCAATAGTCCGCCAATCGTCTACTTTTTCAATATCCAAAGGAATGGCTTGAGGGGGACGACTCATTAAGCCATTAGTGGCCTGACGAATTCCCATCACCTTCCAATTGTAAGTTGCTGTTGCGCGGTACACAACGGCTCGAATCACTGCATTTAAACCTGCACAGTCACCCCCACTGGTAAGGATGCCGATGCACTTTTGTTGTCCCATAGTTGATAATTTAGAAGGGAGAAGGAAGTTAGCCGAAGGACTACTTTGACCAGATGTTCGAGCTAGACATCAATTTTACTTGGGATTGAGACGCTTAGAAACTTGGTTAATGATACCACTCAGAATAGCGCCTCCCATGAGAATTCCTAGGGCGGGATTAAATACAGGCTGCCAGAGACTGTACCACAGATCGAAACCGAGATTCACACCGGTCGATCTACCTAATACTGCGATCGCAAACCAAGCAAAGCTAGCAAAGACGAAAAATACGTCAGCCACTAAAACTATGTTCAGCCAGTTCATAAATTTCTCTTTCATTATATTAGTGTTCCTTGTGAGTATATGTCTGTTAACTTTTGAAAACCGATTTGGCTTTTCTCAGGAGTGATAGCTGCAACTGACGAACGAATCAAGATAAAATATCATTAATTGTTGTCGCACAAAGGCTGTCAAAATATGGTTCGCTATACACTTCCTCAAAGCCCCGAAACTATTTTAACTGTTAAAGGGAAAGATTCAGCCAAAGCCCGCGAAGAAGCTATGGATCAGCTTATGCAGCTCATCGACTCTGACAAGCTACCTACAGAGCTCCAAGAAGGATTTGGCCCAAAACAGTTTGTGGAAGTTAAAGATATGGAAGATGCGACATCTGAAACCGAGGATGCGATTACCGAAGCAATACAGATTTTGAGCAATTTGGCAAGTCTCAAATTGAAAGTCATGGAATCCCGCGAAGAAGCCCTGAAAATCCGGGCGGCGATCGACATTTTGTTTACAGATGAGGCTGTAAGTGCTGAGGAAATCACCAATCTCAAAGACGGTTTCAAGGTGCTCAAAAACTTCGCCCAAGCTAATGTCCGCTATCGAGAAGCTAGGAGTAAAGCAGAGTCAGCCCGCGCAATTTTAGACGAAGCTTTGCAATCTCCTGAATCTGAAAACAAAGCCTCAAAATCTGCCAAATAAGGATTTTAGTTAATCCTCTGGTGCGTCGCCACTATTCAATCTGCAAATTGCATCTAAAATCTCATAGCGACGCACCCTACACAATGATTGAAATTTGTCTAATCAGGATGCCTGATTCCGGGAACTATCAACTTAAAAAAGGCACATTTACTACTTCTCCGACAATTTCTCCTACCTGGACTTTCAATCCTGCACCACCAGCTTTGGTGCGGATATAAGCCAGACCAAAAAAGCCAGATTGTGTTTCTGTAACACTGGTAATTTTGCCTACTTTTTCCTCTTCAATAGTGACTACGGTTCCCGGTTCAACAGCACCGCTGAGTTGGATGCCCCAAAGTTGTTGTTTGACTCCTTTGTAGGTGTTCAATCTAGCAATTGTTTCTTGACCGATGTAGCAGCCTTTGTCATAGGTAATGGTGTGTAACAGTCTTGCTTCTAGGGGATTGTAGTCATCTGTAAGCTCAAAATCTGCGGCGGGGCGGCCTTGTTCGATTCGCAGTTGTTCCCAGACTCGATCGCCCATGGGTACGGCCCCTGCTTGCACTAATTCATGCCACAATTTAGCTGCATCCGTGGCTGCGGCAATTAAGGTGTATCCGGGAGATGCTAACCCACTACCCATAGCAACTCGAACTTCTATCCCAGCTAATTTTATCAATTTGTGACTGGCATTAGGTAAGTTTTCTAGTTCGCTAACTCCCAGTTTTTCTAGTAATTTGCTGCTTTCAGGACCCATCGCACTGAAAGCCACGGTGGTATCAGTCAAATCTGCTAATTTTACCCGATCCATGGGGAAAATATAGCGATCGAGTAATTCTAGCAATTGTCGGCGACGGTTGGGAGAAACTAAGATCAACAAAGCATCTTCTGTAGCATAAGCTGTGGCGAGGTCAATCGTCCGGGCGGTGGAAGTCACAAACACAGTGTCGCAGCCTTGACCGGGTTGGAGTTTATTGATATTATTGGTACTTTGATTGTGCAAAAACCGTAGGCGATCGCTATCGGAAATTTGTAGGCGTCCCCAGTGAGTGCGATCGCACAGCGCTACACTTTCTTTGGTGGCGGTGATGGCGGCGGCATCATTAGCAAAACTAACGGGGACTGTTTCTGTGGTTGTTAATTCGCCAAAGATAGCACCGAAAGATGTTTGGATATCGTGCAATTCTTGAATCAGCATAAGAGGTGGTTGACGGTTGACGGTTACTAAAACTAATGACTAACAACTACGGACTAATTAGCTAAATTAGCGAAGATTTCCTGTATTAATTGGCTGGCCTTGGCATCAAGACGATTCCAATCTACATCGCCAGTATCCTCCTCAATCAAAAAAGTGTCAATTTCAACTTCCTGACTTTGGATCTCGGAGTGGGCTGGTTGGTAGTCAACAAAACAGACTCGATAACAAAGTTCCCAAATATCGATCGACCTTTGCTCCCCTTGACGCTCTAAAATCAGTTTATAGCCAGGAAAAGGAGTTTGTACTTCTTGATAAGTCCCTGTCCAAACAGAATCTTCTAGTTGTTTGCGGATATTGTCGAGGACTCGAATCAAGGCGGGCTGCATTAGCAGTTCAGCTTGCTGCCATGCGATCGGGGTAGTTATTTTCGGCTTCATATATCAGGATTCTAAAAAAGAAAATCAATAATTTAATTTTCTAACATCGAGTGCCAACTTTGCTGAAAATCGGTAAAATGGGCACATCCCCGATTTATCAGAAAAGTGGGGATGGCATCAACAAGACGTGCCATAATCAGCCATGTTATTTGGTATGCGATCGCCTGGATCTATGGATGCGTTAATCGGCAAAAGCTTACAGGGTGGAAAATACACCCTCGAACAAGAATTGGGAAGAGGCGGCTTTGGGATTACCTTCAGAGCAACTCACCGCTATTTAGGACAATTTGTAGTCATCAAAACCCTCAACGAATCTCTGCGACAGCAACCCAATTTTGCCGAGTTCGATCGCAAATTTCAAGACGAAGCCAGACGTTTAGCTTCCTGCGTTCATCCCAATATAGTCCGAGTCAGCGATTTCTTTGTCGAAGACGATCGCCCTTACATGGTAATGGACTACATTCCAGGGCAGAACTTGGGGGATGTCGTGCAGCCAAATAGACCGCTTCCAGAAGCAGTCGCCATTATATACATACAGCAGATTGGCGCGGCTTTGAAGGCAGTTCATCAAAAGAATTTGCTGCACCGAGATATCAAACCACAAAACATTATTCTGCGCCAAAACACCCAGGAAGTTGTGTTAATTGATTTTGGCATAGCCCGCGAGTTTACTCCCGGTGTCACCCAAAGTCATACCAATATGGTGTCCGATGGCTACGCACCGCCAGAACAGTATTTCGCCCAAGGAAAATACACCCCCGCAACAGATGTTTACGCTCTAGCCGCGACGCTTTATACTTTGCTGACAGCACAGGTGCCGATGCCGGCAGTTTTTCGCCCCAGTCAGCCGATGGCTACACCCCGCGATTTACAGCCTCAGCTAAGTGCGGCCATCAGTCAAGCGGTGATGCGAGGGATGACTTTAGAGGCTGAAAATCGCCCTGGTACTGTGGATGAGTGGCTGTCGCTGCTACGGAATTCCCCGGTGTCCGTTACCGGGCCGACGCTGGCAGTGATGCCGGGACACGGGCCTCAGATGCCTGCGGGAGCGAGAACAGCGCCTGCTGTCGTGCCTTCTGGGGCTGGGGAAAGCAAAATTTGGTGGATTTTGGGGTTGGTGGCGATCGCCCTTATTTTCGCAGGATTTGTGGGTATAGCGAGGATTTTGCTTGATCGCCAGTCCGATCGACCCGCACCCATAGCCCAGGAAAATCGGACTTCTCCCCCCGCAGAAACAAGTACGCCTGATCGCCCTTCGCCAATTCCCACACCCGAAGCAACTCCGAAACCTCGGCGAAAAACTCCAACTCCCCAACCAGTGGCAATTCCCACACCCAAAGAAACTCCGCCGCCAGCGGTAGAAACTCCAGCGCCAGCGATAGAAACTCCAACGCCAAAACCTTCTCCTGTGGCGGAGTCACCCAAACCTTCTCCTGTAGCGGAGTCACCCAAACCAACGGAAAAACCTGTTGAAAACCAAGGGGCCGAGGGAGCGATCGCCACACCAACACCCGCCCAAGAACAACCAGCAACCAGTTATCAAAAAATCCCCAGAGTGCCTGGTTTTGCCGTGGGCACGCCGGAAAGTCAGATTTTAGAGCAACTGGGAAAACCAACAGACACTCAACGTAAAGGCTATTGGCCCAATACTCGTACAGCACTTTACGATTTGGTCCCCAATCGGATTACTCTCGGCTACATTTACGATCGCGATTCCGGCCAGCTAGTCCAAACAGAGGGTTCTTTTGCTCAATCTGTGGACGATTTGGTAGTGAAAACCGCGTTAAACGGGATGTTGGGGGGGGCCGATGAGAAAGTCATGGAAGGCTTCCGAGACGTGCATCAGCGCCGGAAAAGTCGGTTTACTTTTAGGAAGGGTGCGCTTAAAGGTGCGATCGAACGTAATGAGCGCGATCGAATTTACATCGGCGTCTGGGACGAAAACTTGCATTAATAGGAATTACGCACGGGTGGTCAGAAACCGGGTTTTTGCCAGAATATGCGCCACAACTCCCAGAAACCCATAAAAACCCGGTTTCTTAGGTTTTATGCGATCGGACTGACGCACTGGTAATCAGAAACCGGGTTTTTGCCAGAATATGCGTCACAACTCCCAGAAACCCATAAAAACCCGGTTTCTAAAATCCCCAATCGAAAATCCAAAATCCAAAATCCAAAATCGAGTTGACGTAATACAAAAACTTGGTCTATAATAGAAAAGCTAACACGAGGGGCTGTAATGGTTTCGACAGGGTGGCGAAAGCTGCTCCGTGATGCAGGTCGAGAGTGAGTCTCCTCTCGTAAATATCGGCTCAAACAAAATAGTAAATGCGAACAACATCGTTCCTTTCGCTCGCAAAGCCGTAGCTGTAGCCTAAAAACTTCTTGAGCTTGGTTTAGAGTGTATGCCACCTAACTCCGTTAACGGTAGCATAACAACCCCCAACGGATGCCCTAGCTAAACGTTTCTAGTCGCGTCGCTGGGAAAGCAATCACTAGAAAATCCTCCCATTTAGGATAAAGATGGTTCCCGCCCCGAGGATCAGAGGGGATAAACCTGTGAACGATCGGAAGGTAAATACCCGCTTTGGACGGCAGTTCGATTCTGCCCAGTTCCATAAAAAAAGTAGCGTAAAATCAATGGTTTAAACCATTTGAAAGTTACTTTAAAGCATCAAAAAAGGGCAGAGAGTTAACTCTCTGCCCTTTTGTTTGGCGTATATGTTGCTCTAAGCATAGGTAGTCAGAAAACGGGTTTTTGCCACAAAACTTCGTTACACCACGCAGAAACGCATAAAAACCCGGTTTCTTTGGTCTTTCCCCAGAAACACTCAACACTCAACCATAAGTTACCAACCCATTAGCTAAGCTGGGGGATCAAATAACTAGAATTTCACCCCCTCCATCCGTTCTTGTAGCCTGTCGGGCGATATACTGATATGCGGTAAAGCATTAAAAATCTTTACAAATACCTACTCTCCCAGCGTACTCCTACTAAGGGTGGGTGCAAAAATATATGCGATCGCTCATTCATCTGGAAACATGAACCCAGGAATTGACTTACAAGGAAGTTTTGTAGAAGCCCTCATGAATTTGGGCTTACCTGCGGACATCGCCCAAGTGCTTTGGCTACCACTGCCAATGGTACTGATGGTTGTCGGTGCCGTCTTCGGGGTACTCACTAGCGTCTGGCTAGAACGGAAAATTTCGGCGGCGGCTCAACAGCGGATTGGCCCGGAATTTATCGGCCCTTTGGGAGTCCTAGCACCCGTTGCTGACGGTCTAAAATTGGTATTCAAAGAAGACATCGTACCCGCAAAAGCTGACCCCCTGCTGTTTACCCTGGGCCCGGTAATTGTAGTGATCCCAGTTTTTCTCTCCTACTTAATCGTGCCCTTCGGAGAGCATATGCTGATCGCCGATATGGGGACAGCAATATTTCTGTGGATTGCCCTCTCTAGCATTCAGCCGATCGGCTTGCTGATGTCCGGCTATGCTTCTAACAACAAATACGCCCTCCTCGGAGGACTCAGAGCCGCTGCTCAATCCCTTAGCTACGAAATACCCCTAGCTTTGGCAGTATTGGCAGTGGTGATGATGTCCAATAGCCTGAGTACGATCGACATCGTACATCAACAAGCAGGCTACGGCATCGTCGGCTGGAATATCTGGCGACAACCTGCGGGATTCCTGATTTTCTGGGTAGCAGCACTCGCAGAATGCGAACGTTTACCCTTTGACCTTCCAGAAGCAGAAGAAGAATTGGTAGCAGGATATCAGACTGAGTATACAGGCATGAAATTTGCTTTATACTACATCGCTTCCTACGTTAACCTCGTCCTTTCTTGCCTGCTAGTAGCCGTTTTGTACCTCGGTGGCTGGGAGTGTCCGATTCCCGTCGGAGTGCTGACCAATGCCCTAGGAGTCAGCGAAAATACTCCTTGGTTGCAGGTAATTACCGGCTTGCTGGGCATTACGATGACCATGATCAAAGCCTACTTTTTCCTGTTTCTGGCAGTTCTGCTCCGCTGGACTCTGCCACGAGTTCGGATTGACCAATTGCTCAATTTGGGATGGAAGTTTTTGCTTCCCGTTGCTCTAGTTAATTTACTATTGACCGCAGCTTTGAAACTTGCCTTTCCCTTTGCTTTTGGCGGTTAATTCGTAATAGGTAAACAGCTAATAGCTAAGGTCAATTAGCTGTTAACTATCCTTACCTATTATCAATTAGCAATTACCAAAAACTTAAGTACAGAGAGAGAAAACGATGCTAAAATTCCTCAATCAAGTAGGCGAATACGCCAAAGAAACTTTTCAAGCTGCTAAGTATATCGGTCAAGGGTTATCGGTTACTTTTGACCACATGAGGCGTCGGCCGGTTACGGTGCAGTATCCTTACGAAAAACTGATTCCTTCCGAACGTTTTCGGGGCAGAATTCACTTTGAATTTGACAAGTGCATCGCCTGCGAAGTCTGCGTTCGGGTATGTCCGATCAACTTACCTGTAGTGGATTGGGAATTTAACAAAGAAACTAAGAAGAAACAACTCAAGCACTACAGTATCGATTTTGGGGTGTGTATCTTCTGCGGCAATTGTGTGGAATATTGTCCGACTAATTGTTTGTCGATGACAGAAGAGTACGAGTTAGCAGCCTACGAACGTCATGAGTTGAATTATGACAACGTGGCCTTGGGACGTCTACCCTACAAGGTTTCAGACGATCCGATGGTGACACCGTTGCGGGAATTTGCTTATTTGCCCAAAGGTGCAATGGACCCCCATGAAGTTTCCAGCAGCGATCGGCGTGCAGGTCTTCGTCCAGAGGAAATTATCGAAAAATAAGTAATGGGAATGGGGCATAGGGAATGGCCAATGGCGAATGGGGAATGGCGAATCGCTGACAAATGACTCGCGGGGAACCAAAAATTACCAATTACCAATTACCAATTACCAATTACCAATGCCCAATGCCCAATGCCCAATACCTAATGCCCAATTAACAAAGGATTAAAGATTGTGAATCTAGCTGAAGGGGTTCAAATTGTTTCATTTGGCATACTGTCCGTAATGATGATTGGAGGAGCATTAGGAGTAGTGCTATTCTCCAACATCGTTTACTCAGCTTTTTTGCTGTGTGGGGTATTTACCAGTATTGCTGGTTTGTACCTGTTGCTAAATGCCGACTTTGTAGCAGCAGCCCAAGTATTGATTTACGTTGGTGCTGTTAACGTCTTGATTTTGTTTGCGATTATGTTGGTGAACAAGCGGGAAGATTTTCGGAATATTCCTAATGCTTGGGTGCGTCAACTAGCAACAGCAGTAGTTTGCGTAGGTTTGTTTGCGCTGTTGAGCACAATGGTGCTGTCTACTCCTTGGGCGATTGTCGCCACGACGGGCGCACCAGCCGAAAGTTCGATCGTGACGATCGCCAAACACTTCTTTACAGACTATTTGCTACCTTTCGAGTTAGCATCAGTGTTTTTGTTAATGGCAATGGTAGGAGCAATTGTGTTAGCCCGCCGCGATTTCTTCGTCGATGAATTGCCCTCTAACAAACTATCTGAAACACCAGCTTTTAGTTTGCCAGAAAGACCTCGTGAATTAGTAGCAGCCGGAGATACTTCTTTACCAGAATCTAAGAAATCTAAGAAGTAGTAACTCGTTCCCAGGCTCTGCCTGGTAACGCAAGTAGTAACTCGTTCCCAGGCTCTGCCTGGGAACGCAGATCCAGAGGCTCTGCCTCAAATAACTCGTTCCCAGGCTCTGCCTGGTAACGCAGATCCAGAGGCTCTGCCTCAAATTTTCATGAAACTAAGAAGGAAGGTTGAAGAAGCGAGGCAGAGCAAGAAAGAAATCGGTTCCCAGGCAGAGCCTAGGAACCAGTTAGAAGCGAGGCAGAGCAAGAAAGAAATTGGTTCCCAGGCAGAGCCTAGGAACCAGTTAGAAGCGAGGCAGAGCAAGAAAGAAATTGGTTCCCAGGCAGAGCCTAGGAACCAGTTAATTTCCTTCTTCCTTATTCCTTCTTTCTTCTTTCTTCTTCCTTCTTCCTTCTTCCTTATTCCTTCTTCCTTATTCCTTCTTCCTTCTTCCTTCTTCCTTCTTCCTTCTTCTTTAAATTTATGCAACTGCAACTCCAGTATTTCCTGTTATTAGCCGCCGCACTTTTCTGCATTGGTATTTACGGTTTGATTACTAGCCGAAATGCAGTGCGGGTGTTGATGTCGATCGAGCTAATGCTAAATGCCGTCAATCTGAATTTGATGGGTTTCTCTAATTATCTAGACCCAGTGCACATTAAAGGTCAAGTATTTACCGTATTTGTAGTCACGGTAGCTGCTGCGGAAGCTGCGGTAGGTTTAGCAATTGTGTTAGCGATTTATCGCAACCGTAATACCGTAGACATGGAAGCATTTAATTTGCTGAAGTGGTAATTAGTCAGTAGTCATCAGTCATTAGTCATTAGTTATTGGTTGAATCATAACTGACTACTGCCAATAGCCAACAGCCAACTAACGAATGACTAATAACGAATGACTAATGACTAATGACTTCGAGTAATTTCGAGAGTAATTCTGCCACCAAAATCAGGGATAGGGGCTGCTGGTTTTGAGAGTTGTAACTTGACTTTATCCACTAACGGTAGTTGTAAAAGCGCTTGGGCGATGGTATCTGCTAGACGTTCGATCAACAAAAACTTAGATTCTTTGACTAGGTTTTGGATCAGAGTAATCGCACTGCGGTAATCGAGAGTATGTTCAATATCATCACTTTTTCCAGCTTGCGATAAATCCAGCCAGAGAGTAACATCCACTTCAAACCACTGCCCCAAAACCTGTTCTTCGGGCAGATAGCCAGTATATCCGTAACAGCGAATGCCTGTAAGTTGAATAGAATCCATTGTGCAATAAACTAAAAGTGCGTTGCCTATACAAATTTGTATTAAAGCAGATAAAGTTATCTTTCTCTTCCCTCTCTTTCCTTTGCTACTCTTCCTCTTCCCTCTGCGCCCTCTGCGCCCTCTGTGGTTAAATAAATCTTATTCTATCTTAAATTTCAAAAAAGTTATCTTTCTCTTCCCTCTCTTTCTTTGCCGCCTCTTCCTGTTCCCTCTGCGTCCTCTGCGCCCTCTGTGGTTAAATAAATCTTATTCTATCTTAAATTTCAAAAAGTTCCTCCTTTCTCCAACTTGTCCAGAAAATCCTCAGCAACTTCACACCATTTCTGCCTAATTTCTGCATCTTCTGGCTTATCTGTCAAGCTACGACCTTTTAATTCGGGATATTTATTGTAATATAATTCATCAACTTTTTGATAGAATATATCTTTATCAATTTTGAGATTTTTACGTCGTTGGCCAATTTTTTCTTGACGAATTATTTCTGCTGGCTCTAAGGATGTATCCGGTGGTTGGTGGCGGGAAGAAAATTTCGGTAAATCAGGCAACTTAGGAAAGGTGAAACCAGACTTAACTACACTAAAAGCGAGCATTCCTGGTAATAAAACCACACTTAAACTCGCTAAGGTTTTCCAAGGAATTAATTTGAAAATGTTGATATTAACAACTTGAGGATTTTGCACAACAGGAGTATGATTGCTGGTAGGGGTTTGAGTGCTGTTTTTGAAAGGGCGGCCGACAAAGTTCATTGTCACCATTTGGGAGATGATGCTGCTAGTTTGAGATAATTTTGGATCTTTGAGTGCTTCGCGGACTTCTTTTGCAGACTGATAGCGATCGCCCGCATTGTCTGCTAACATCCGATCCAATACAGTACCGAGATTTTGACTGACACTGACGTGCGATCGCCAATCCCAAGTTTTTTGATTAACATCGTACAATTTCTGAGGCTTTTTCCCTGTCAGCAAGACTAAAGCAGTGACAGCCAAAGCATACAAATCGCTAGCCGGAGACACTTTACCCTGTCGCATCTGTTCCATGGGCGAATAACCCTGTTTGCCGATCGCCGTATCCGATTGTCCTTTAAACTGGAATACAGCAGTAGCTGCGATTTGTTTGACAGAACCGAAATCAATTAAAAATGGTAATTTGTCAACATCATGTTGAATAATATTGTCCGGGGAAATATCGCGGTGAATTAAATTTTTCGAGTGGATGTATTCTAGAATTGGCAAAATCTGAAATAGCAGTTGAGTAACTTCAGCTTCGTTAAAATTTTTACCTTGTTGCTGACGCGCTATCAGTATTGCTTCGTAGGTTTGACCAGGGATATAATCTTGGACTAAAAATAAACATTGATTCCCGGCGATATCGGTTCGCAGAAGTTCTCGAAAGCGCGGAATTTGGGGGTGTTGGAGGTTGTAAAGGATACTCGATTCGCGATCGAATAATTCCGCCGCTTTGGGGCTGTGAATCACCGGAGAAAACTCTTTGAGTACGCAAGGTTCGTGGTAGCGGTTGATATCTTCGGCGAGGTAAGTACGCCCGAAGCCACCGCGGCCTAATTCGCGGATAATTCGGTAGCGTTTTTCGAGAGTTGAACCTGGGGTGAGGAGGGAGGAGTTAGACATAGACAACTGAAATTTGTTCGAGTTGGGGAGCTCAGTATAGCTTAATTGTAGCCAAATGTGCGGACCAAGGCGAGAAGCAAGGGCGATCGCTTTTTTTGATTAAGGAAAATAAACACTTTGCTTAAGATTTATAGCAGTAGCCAAAGCGCCTTAACAGCTTTGGCGGTTGCTATGTGTCATTCCGAGTCGTGAGTTTGGCCAAGGAACAGAAGTATCTCAGAGCCTCACCAAACCATTAAAATGCGTAAGTCCTGTTGGTTAATCAATTCTAAAGTAACGTCAGAATTTCTACCCCAGAATCAGTCACCGCCAAAGTGTGTTCAAATTGAGCCGAAAGCTTTCCATCTTGAGTCACAGCAGTCCAACCATCGGCGAGAATTTCAACTTCCCAAGTACCCTCATTAATCATAGGTTCAATGGTAAAAACCATCCCTTGTCTCAACTTTTTTCCAGTCCCCCGTTTCCCATAGTGCAGAATTTCCGGTTCCGTATGAAACACTCGATGGACACCGTGCCCGGCAAAATTTCGGACTACTGAAAAGCCCTGTGCTTCTGCATACTCTTGAATCGCTGCGCCGATGTCGCCAGTACGAGCACCGGGTTTAACTTCCGCAATTCCTCTTCTCAAACATTCCTCGGTTACTTCCACTAATCTTTTCGCAACGGGCGAAGGTTTCCCAACAAAAAAAGTTTTGGAAGTATCGCCATGATAACCATCAACTAAAGGCGTTACATCAATATTAATAATGTCCCCTTCTCTCAAAATTTGTTTGGCATTTGGGATGCCATGACATACTACTTGATTTACACTAGCGCAGAGAGACTTAGGAAATCCTTTATAACCTAACGGAGCACTTTTTGCGCCATGTGCCAAAGTCCAACGTTCGGCTTCGTCATTAATTGCTAAAGTGCTGACACCGGGCTTAACCATTGGTTCGAGATGTAGTAGAAGCTGTGCTGCTAAGCGGCCTGCTTGGCGCATTTTTTCTATTTCTCTACTAGATAACAACACTAAACGTTCCGTGGCCATAGTTATTTTTTTTGTGGTTTTTGTAGTTGAGTAAAAGTTAATTTAACTCAAAGGGGACTTTTCCGAAAGCTTCCATCCAGGGTGTTCTCATCAACAATGGTGGACATGGACACCCTCGGATTTGTTTTTGTACTTCGGTTGTGGTCAGAAACCTTAAATATTCTACCGGAGCATCGGGGTAATCTGCACAATTTTTTTGCCAATCATCCTCATCCTGTATTTTGCCCATAATTGGCAAAGGTGCTACTACTTCTATTTTATGGTGGCGCTTGTGCAATTATTTAGCAATATTAGAGAATAGAGAGATGAATAATTTCGAGGGTAACAAATCATTAACTATCCTTCCCAGAACGAGGACGCATGAAACTCAACTGATTAATTGCCCAGCGGGCTGTTTCCTGAACTTCGGGATCGGGATCGTCAGTAGCATAATGCAATAAGTAAGTAATTTGATTCACCAATTCATAGATACGTGTCAAATCACGAATTGCATTTTTACGTACTTCTGGGTTTTGATTTTGTAAGGATATTGACCAAGCATTATTCATCGGCTTGAGAGTGCGAACGCCTATTTCCGAGAGAGTTGCCAAGACTAAGCTGTACTGGTTAGAGTCAGAATTTGCTAGCAGATCTACCAGTGGCTTAATAGCTCTGGAATCTCCATGTTGCCCCAGTTCCCAGATTGCCTTACGCCGTCGCTCTGGATTGAGGTGCTGCAAATCTTCAATCAATAATTCAATAATATCAACTTGACTTCTCTCATCATTTTCTGTAAGGAAAATATTTTTGGTAAGAGGGGCTAGGGAATCGGCAAGATTGCTCTTTGGGGAAAGATTCAAATCTGTGTCACTGTATAAGCCGTTGCTGTTAGTCTCTACATATAAGGCCTCGGAATTGATTCGATCGCCTTCACTTCCTTTTTCCTCCGTTTCTCTACTGTCTGGATTGTAGCCTTTCGAGAAATCAGAACCATCGGGCAATACTGGTGTGGTTTTTTTGATTCCCAAATAAATGCCTCGTGGTCTAGTTTCGTTGAGCTTTGTGGGAGATTCGGGAGTTTTGAATTGAGTATTTCTTGGTTGGTGGCGCTCGAATCTACCCCGTTTTCGCCTAGAATTACTTGACTCGTCACTACCCACTAATTTGAGCATGATAAATACTGCCGCTGCCGTGATGACAATGGCAGCCACACCCAAGATTAACAACCCTCGCTGGCGAGACAAAATGACCATTAAATTCGAGATTGATTTGGGGAGTTTGGAATTAGATTTTTGGGTTTTAGAGGGTTGAGATTTGCTTCTATCGGTTCCTGGAGATGGTTTTGGAGTCTTGGAGTCGGGGCGAGTGTCCGAGGGGGAGTTCGCCTGAGCAATTTCTGGAGAAGCATCGCGGTAGGACACATTGACGGCGTTTTTACGTCCGTCCCCATCGGGACTGAAGGCTGCCCCCAGACAGGCAATACAGGTAAATAAAAGTAAAGTGAATCGGTAGTACGCCATAAGACTCAACCGGGTTTTTTAGAGGCAATGCCACATGACAGGCTTTAGCTGCAACCTTGAGCTAGCTCGATCCTAGCTGCTATGGGCTCAACTAATTCAGAAATAGCCCCAGATTATGAAAAAATAATGGTTTGAGATTGCCTCAAGGAAGGCACAAGGCTTTCGGCAGCAGACAGAAGGAAAGAAAAATTGGGAATGCAAGACTTTTGCTGTTTTTTCGATCGCACTTTAAAAGTCTGTCTTTAGTTGACACAATTGCCTCCTTGCCGGTTAAGTCATTGAATTAATTATCGTAAACAGGTACTGGGACTCTCGTGGGTAAAGCAGCACAATCTCGAAAATTTATTGCGACTGAGCCACTAGGAAAAACCGGAGAAACGGCAGAAAAAAAGGTTTGGGATGCCGTTTGCGAGGCTTTTGCCGATCGCGATTGCATTGCCTATTGGCGATATCCTATTTTTTCTTCCTGTGGAAATTTTCGCAAAGAACCTGATATTCTAATTGCTGATTTTGAACTGGGTTTAACTATCATTGAGGTCAAAGCGATCGCGATCGACCAAATTGTCGCCATATCTGGTCATAGATGGGATTTCCAACATTTTTATACTACTGGGGGCAACCCCTATCAGCAAGCAGAGCATCAACTATACGCCCTGCTTGGTTACTGCGATCGCGAAACAGCTTTGCGGGGCAAAGTCAGCGGGCGGGCGATCGTTGCCTTACCGTCAATTTCTCAGCAACAGTGGCATAATAAAGAGTTTAACAAGCTTCCGAGCAATCCGCCGATCCTTTTTCACGATCACCTCCAGGGAAATTCAGGACAAACAATAATTGGTGGAATCGAAAAACCAGGAACAGCCCAAAATTTTGTCATTTCCTCACCCGGCAATCCTCAATTATCTATTCCCCATACTCCCCATCTAATTGAATTTATTAAAAATACAGCTTGTGTTTTTAAAGGAAGCCAATTAAACCGGGAACAGTGGCAGTTACTGCTAGCTGTAATTGGGGGAACTCCTATTTTTAAACCACGACCAAGACGATTTTTTTTCAATCAGCAGCAACCAGCACCACCAACAAATTTAATTTCTTCCCCTCTGCCAAATTATACAACCCGTGCAGCAGTTTTAGCTAATTTACAGCAACAGTTTTCCCAACTAGATTTGCAACAAGAACGCATCGGCAAACAGATTCCTCCAGGGCCGCAGCGAATTCGGGGAATTGCAGGTTCTGGCAAAACAGTTGTGCTCTGCCAAAAAGCAGCTCTGATGCACTTAAAATACCCCGATTGGGATATTGCCTTGGTCTTTTTTTCTCGCAGTTTGTACGAGCAGATTGTCGCACAGTTAGATAAGTGGCTCCGCCGTTTTAGCAATGGTGAAATTGGCTATGATGCTAATAATAATCAAAAATTGCGTCCGCTCCATGCTTGGGGTGGACAAGACAGGCCCGGACTTTACAGTACAATTTGTCGCGCTGCGGGAGTGGGACGTTTGACTGTTGGTGACATAGATTTTCAGGAACCAAGTCAAGCTTTAGCCTATGTCTGTCGCCACTTGCTAAAATCTGCTAATATACCCCAAATTTTTGATGCTATTCTAATTGACGAATCTCAAGACTTAATGGTTGCCGCAAATTTTAATATAGAAGGAAAACAGCCCTTTTTTTGGATGGCTTATCAAGCTCTACGCCTAGTAAATATTCCCCCAACCTACCCCGATCGAGAAGGGGGTGCTAATCAGCTAAAAACATTCGAGAATTTCTCCCCCCCTTTACAAGGGGGGGTTGGGGGGGGTCGAGATTTGCGCCGTTTAATTTGGGCTTACGATGAAGCACAAAGTTTGGAATGTCTAGAGATTCCCACCGCTAGCAAATTATTTGGTGAAGAGTTAGGGCATTTGGTAAATGGCGAGTACAGCGACGGTATCAAAAAGACTGAGATTATGCAAAAATGTTACCGCGTTCCCGGCCCAATTTTAACTGCTGCTCACGGAATTGGTATGGGTTTGTTGCGACGGGGGGGAATGCTGACTGGTATTACTCGCGTGGAAGATTGGAAGGCGATCGGCTACGAGGTAGTTGTCGATCGAGAATCGGAAATAAATACACCAAAAGTCAAAAATAATCAGTATCAATTTACTAAAAAATTTACTATTTACCGCCCTGCTCATAACTCTCCGAATTTAGTGCCTAAATTGTGGTTAAATCCGGTTTTAGAGTTTGAAGCATACCGCTCTCGTCAAGAAGAATTAACGGCTCTAGCTGAAGATATTTTATACAATCTCAAAGTGGACGGTTTGAGGCCATCCAGGGAAATCTTAGTGATTATTTTAGGTGCGGGCTTTGAAGCTATGGAACTCGAAACTTATACTGCTAATTTTTTAATGAAGCAAGGAATTGATATTTACATTCCCAGTACCCCAAGTTGCAATCTATTGAAAGTAAATAAAGCCAACTCTCAGCCCGATCGCTTTTGGTGCGAAGGCGGAGTCACGGTATCTCGAATTCACCGTGCTAAGGGAAATGAAGCTGATATGGTTTATCTGGTTGGTTTTGACTCCATTGCTAAAAATGAAAGTAATTTGAGTTTGCGAAACCAATTATTTGTAGCCTTAACTCGGTCAAAAGGTTGGCTCAAATTGAGCGGGACTGGTGCATACCCCATGTATGATGAAATGTGGCGAGTCATGCAGAGTGGCGATAGTTTTACTTTTATTTGGAAACAGCACCATCAGAGAAATATTAGTGTTACAGATGCGGGAGATTTGGTGGCTAGATATGCAGCGGGAGGGAGAAATTTTCAGGGCGTAAATTTATCGGGATCGGATTTAGTTGGTGTAAATTTGCAACGAGCTAATTTGGTTAATGCTAAGTTGATTGGTGCAGATTTGCAAAATGCTAATTTAGATGGTACAAGGTTGATTATTGCTGATTTGAATGGTGCTAATTTGAGCGGTGCTAGTTTGAAAAAAGCCAAGTTAGTGGGGGCTTTTTTAAATAATGTTAAGTTAAATCAAGCTAATTTAAGCCGTGCGGATTTAAGCGAGGCTCAGTTGACAAATGCAGATTTAAGATGTGCTATTCTGACTAAGGCTAATTTGAGTGGTGCAGATTTGCAAGGTGCTAATCTGGAAGGTGTGGACTTGACTGATGTTCGTTTGAGTGGGACAATCATGCCGGATGGAAGCGTTTGGGCGATCGATTAATATTTACATTCCTGGACGCAAAAAACCCGGTTTCTTTCAAAAATCGTCGCTTTATCCGAGAGATATTGACGCAGAAACCGGGTTTTTGACCCCCCGTGCCTCCAGAACTGATTTATTTACTGATATAGCAGTCCTTGCAGGAGTCGTAAAGTTTTTTACCCCACCCCAACCCTCCCCTTATTAAGGGGAGGGAGTAAGAAATTCACAAATGATTTAGGATTGCTATATGGTGTAATTTTGGTATAAAATTAACCTAAATTTTTAGTGTGAGAGTAGAGGCATTTGTGAGCCAACAAGATATTGTAAATTTAGCCAAAGAAGGCGATGCTAAGGCGATCGCATTTTTGATCTCTCAAGCACTCCAAAGCTTTGGAGTCACCGCTAAAGCCAGTCGCGAAAACAACACCTTGCATCTGTTGCTCGAAGGTGAAAAATTACCCGCCCAAGATGCTTGCATCCGAGTAGCAGTCAAAGGCTTGCAGAGACTGCAACCAAATCATATTTACTCCCTGACAATTTACGGGCGACAAAATGGTGAGGAATTGCCAGCTTGGACTCAGAATGTCGAATTAACCAAACCATTGAATTCCCCACCAGCAGTTACAGGGGCTGCCCGAATTACTGCGGTTTTACAAAAGGTTGAACCAAATCAAAATGTCAAAATTGCTGCTCCTCAAATCACCGAGCAAACAGCACCAAAACCACCTGTAGTTACCACTGAAAAACCAAAAAATCCTCAAATCACCGAACTAGCTGCACCAAAACCACCTGTAGTTACCACTGAAAAACCAAAGAATCCTCAAATCACCGAACTAGCTGCACCAAAACCACCTGTAATTACAACAGAAAAACCAAAGAATCCACCGCAAGAACAACAGCTTGTCAGCAGCAAAACTAAGCATCAAAAACCTTGGCTTTACATGGCTGGTTTGAGTCTAATTTTAGTGCCGATATCTGGGATTGTTCTAGCTACTCAACTTTACAAATCGCCAAGCACCGCTGCTACTGAGACTGAAATACCCCAGGCGGAGGTACCGGAAGTGCGATCGATAGACTCCCCATCACCAAATCCCCAAGCCATCCCCACTCCAAAAACACCGCCCGTAGCAGCCCTAAAAACCGTCACAGCACCCGCAACTGTCAGCATCAAAGCAGTGGGGGATATTATCCCCGGTACGAATTTTCCCTACAACAAGTTACCTCAAAAAAAGGAGGTTTTATTTGAGTCGGTTAAACCGCAGTTGAAAGGAGCTGATATTCTATTTGGCAATTTTGAAAGCACGATGACCGATCATCCTTACAGCTCGAAAGGAGGCGGCGGAGGTATGCTGTTTGCCTTTCGGACACCTCCGAGTTATGCAAAAATCTTGAAAGATGCTGGTTTTAATATTTTGAATATTGCCAACAATCATTCCTACGATTTTAACGAGCAGGGATTTAAGGATACGATTAAAAACATTGACAGCAATGGGATGAAAGCCGTTGGTAAAAGAGACCAAATTGTCTATAAAAATGTCAAAGGTGTGAATTTTGCTTTTATCGGTTTTAGCAACTACGGCGAAGTTCACAATTCGTTATTGGAACTAAAGGCTGGGGCGGAAATTGTCAAAAAAGCTAAGCAAAAGGCTGATATTGTGGTGATATCTGTTCATGCTGGTGCGGAAGGAACGGGGGCTTTGAATGTGCGAAATAAAAATGAATTTTTTGCTGGTGAAAACCGGGGAAATATGGTTTTGTTTTCGCGAACAATGATTGATGCGGGTGCGGATTTGATTTTGGGACACGGGCCCCATGTTGCGAGGGCGATGGAACTGTATAAGGGGAAATTGATTGCTTATTCGCTGGGCAATTTTATGGGCTATCGTACTTTGTCAACTGTGGGAGAATTGGGTAAATCTCTGATTTTGGATGTGAAGATGAATCCGCAAGGTGATTTTGTATCTGGTAAGATTATTCCGATCGCACTTAATGGCCAGGGTATTCCGTCTTTGGATGATGATTTTAGGAGTGTGAAGTTGATTCGGCGTCTGACAAAAAGCGATTTTCCTAATGCTGGTTTGAGTATTGGCGATGAGGGACAAATTGTGAAGCAGAGTAAATAGTTGATGGTGGAATTTGCCCATACATGATTAGGGCTTATACCAATTTTTTGTGAGGCTGCATAGAATTTGATCCCCCCTTGGGGGGGCAGGGGGGGGGACAAGAGCGCTTTCAAAGTCCCCCTTTCCGCATCCCCCCTTGGGGGGGCAGGGGGGGGACAAGAGCGCTTTCAAAGTCCCCCTTTCCGCATCCCCCCTTGGGGGGGCAGGGGGGGGGACAAGAGCGCTTTCAAAGTCCCCCTTTCCGCATCCCCCCTTGGGGGGGGCAGGGGGGGGGTTGGGATGCGAGGGGGATCGGAATATTAGCTTGACAGACGGGAATCCCCACACCATACCGCTTCGGTTGGTGTGGGATGAAAGGCGCGTGAGACGAGGATTCCACTTGTTCACAATCTCAAAGCGTAGCTTTGAGCAGTGGGCAGGTGGATG
>NZ_JBGJZU010000082.1:12753-26473 GCF_041354475.1 Microcoleus sp. | reverse complement strand
ACCGTTTGTGTAGGGCAATGCAATGGTTATAAATCACCCCAGCAGCATTAATTGTGCGCTTGAGGTGTCTATTCCGTTTGTGTGCGTAGAGTTTAAACTTCAGTGTTTTCATGCTAGTATTCTACCATAGGTTGACAGCAATATGACGGCCTTAAAAAATTAACGGTTCGGTGTTCTAACGAAGAGTATGAAATACTTTTGAAATATTGCGAGAAATCGGAGCGCACTCAAAATGACGTGCTTAGAGAGATGATCCGGAAGTTAAAGAAAAGCCGTCCTACAAGGACGGGGCTTTAGACCCAATTTCTTGGTAACCCTAGAATTAGGCGGCAAATCCCCCAACATTTTCTGTGAAGACATCTGCGCCAAAGACGACGATTTCCTCGACAAAGCCGTCGAAGGATTTGTAATGTTCGCCTTCAACCAAGGAGAAGTTTGCACCTGTCCCTCTCGCGCCTTAATTCACGAATCAATCTACGACCAATTTATCGAAAAAGCCCTCTCCCGCATCCGCCAAATCAAACAAAACAACCCCTTAGACTCCACAACATCCCTAGGCGCACAAGTATCCATCAACCAAATGGAAAAAATCGCCGAATACGTCAAAATTGGCCATGCAGAAGGCGCCGAATGCCTAATTGGCGGCGAAAGAAACATCTTATCTGGGGACTTAAAAGAAGGCTATTACTTCCAGCCCACAGTCTTTAAAGGTGACAACAAAATGCGGATTTTTCAAGAAGAAATCTTCGGACCAGTATTAGCAGTCACCACCTTCAAAGACGAAGCCCAAGCCTTAGAAATTGCCAACGATACACTCTATGGTTTAGGCGCAGGAGTTTGGACTCGCGACATCAACGCCGCCTATCGCATGGGCCGCGCCATTCAAGCCGGTCGCGTCTGGACAAACTGCTACCACCTCTATCCAGCCCACGCAGCATTCGGCGGCTACAAATCATCTGGAATCGGCCGCGAAAACCACAAAATGATGTTAGACCACTACCAACAAACCAAGAACTTGTTAGTAAGTTACAGCCCCAAAGCTTTAGGTTTCTTCTAAAATTTTAAAGTCCAGAAAGGAAGAAGCAAAAAAGACCAACTTAAAAAATTACTCAACTCCTTCTTCCTCTCTGCCCTCTGCGCCCTCTGCGCCCTCTGCGGTTAATAAAAACAGCTAATTCAAAAACGAAATAAAACTGCTAAACAAACAGACTAAAATGGAAACAATCGCCAAAGTCACTGCCACCCAAACAGCCTTAAAATTAATCAACTATCTCAAAACCCAACACGGAGAATTGATGTTTCACCAATCCGGTGGCTGCTGCGATGGTAGTTCCCCCATGTGCTTTCCCAAGGGCGAATTGATAGTTGGTGATGTGGACGTATTACTCGGCGAAATAGGCGGTTGTCCTTTCTATATCGCAGCACAGCAATACGAATATTGGCAACATACGCAGTTAATTATAGATGTAGCATCGGGACCAGGAGGCAGCGATTTTTCCCTAGAAGGGCCGGAGGGAGAACGTTTTATTACTCGTTCCCGCTTAGCAAGTCAATGCTAATTAAGTTTGGTTAGCCTCATTTTGGCACTATAGCAATCTTATTTCTCTTGAACCGCAGAGGGCGCAGAGGGCGCAGAGAAAGAGGCAGCCGACACATAATATTTATCTTGACAAATTAGCCGTTTTTTGCTAATTGTAATTTGTTTAGGGCTGACGCATTTCTTCAATAAATGAGATGCCATCAAAAACGCCATCTTTAAAAGCTTGAGTGCTACGAACTCGGTGATTTTCTGCCAGTAATGTCATTGTTTCCATAAAAGTAATCAGTGCGTTATCTTGGGTTTTTGTGGCGCGAAAGCAGATTGTTTCTTGGCCAGCATCCCACGCAATCGCAGCAAAATCGCCAGATAAACTCCCGATGTTCCTGCGCCGATAATACCTATCCTGCTGTTTAAAGAAACCATCTGTACCTCTTGTGATTTAATCAGGAAGTCGTTAGTTATTAGTTATTAGTTATTAGTTGGTTGCAAGGCCCAATTCCCAAGGCCCAAGGCCCAAGGCCCAAGGCCCAACTCTTCTCTTTAACTAATTTAAGCTTTCGCATCAGTAATTAAAGCCAATTCGATTTGGTCTTCAGCGGTTTTACTCACTTTTGCGTGTAAACCAGGACCGAAAAAAGTAGCTATTTTTGCCTGTTTTTCTTCCCAGAGTTCCAGCGGGATTAAGGGGGAATGAAACTCTAGAATTAATCCATAGGCACCATCGAGAGAAACTTCCCGTAACCCTTGCAGCATCGGTCTTTCCTCGTCGGTAGGGGCCAAACCCAAGCGTTCCAGAGCATCATCCAAGTGAGCCGGTTGACCGTAACGAAATCGGGTAACATCTTTGCGAACTTGGTTTTGAGTCTCCGTGGCCTGGTGTTCTCTCAGGAGTAGAACTTCAGGAGTAGTGGGTTCGCTAAACTCCGCAGGTTCGAGTTCCGCAGCTTTGAGGGCTAAACCCCCCAGCAACAGTGGAATACCATAAAAAAAACCCGCCAGATTTAGAGTCGGTCGGTCTGTGAAGTAGGCGCCGAAACCGACTGCTGCTAAAATACAGCCCACAACTAAGGCTAAGTTTGCTAAAGAAATTTTACGGAACATATCAGTCAGGTAGTTAGCTGCAAGCAATAAGATACTTTTATTATTATCAGTCAAAAAGTCTTGAATAAATTCAAAATTTTACCAAAAGATTGGGTCTAAAGCCCCGTCTTTATAGGACGGCTTTAATTTTCCAAGTGTAAAGATTCTCAACTATTGCAACTTTTATAGCTATAATTGCCCATAAGCGTGATAAGATCGTTCCATGATTGTACTAGAGTTTAAGCTAAAAGGCAAAGCACAGCAATATCGGATCGTAGACGAAATGATCCGCACAGCTCAGTTTGTCCGAAACAAAGCTCTTAGCTACTGGATCGACAATCAAGCGGTTAAATTGTCAGACCTGTACAAACAATGCGCCATCATGGCGAAAGAGTTTGAATGGGCCCGAAAACTTAACTCAATGGCGCGTCAAGCTTCGGCTGAGCGTGCCATTTTTGCGATCCAACGCTTCTTTGCTAATTGCAAGGCTAAAAAGCCGGGGAAAAAGGGATATCCGCAATTCAAAAAGTACACTCGTTCCGTTGAGTATAAAACATCAGGCTGGAAGCTTTCTACCGATAAAAGATGTCTGACATTCACGGATGGCTTTGCTGCTGGAACGTTTAGATTGCTTGGCAGTCGGGATTTACATTTTTATGCACCTACCGAGATTAAGCGAGTCAGGGTTGTGCGTCGTGCCGATGGCTACGGAGCTCAGTTCTGTATTAACGTAGAGCGGACCGAGGAAATAGTTCCTACTGGCAAGGCTATTGGCATAGATGTGGGATTAAACCATTTCTATACCGATAGCAACGGGGAAGCAGTTCCTAATCCTCGACATTTGCGTAAAAGTGAAAAAGCTTTAAAGCGGTTGCAGAAAAGGGTTTCTCGGAAAAAGAAAGGTTCAGGCAATCGCAAGAAAGCAATTAATAAGCTAGGCAGAAAACACTTAAAGGTTAGCAGGCAACGTAAAGACTTCGCCATCAAGACGGCGTTGTGCGTATTGAAATCTAGCGATTTCGTAGCTTACGAAGACCTTGATGTGAGGAATATGGTGAAGAATCATAAACTTGCTAAATCGATTAGCGATGCAGCGTGGTCGCAGTTTGCTCAATGGTTGCAATATTTTGGAAAGGTGTACGGTAAAACAGTGATTGCTGTTGCCCCTCAGTATACTTCCCAAGATTGTTCGAGTTGTGGAAATCGCGTTCAAAAATCGCTGTCAGTCAGAACTCATGTTTGTAGTTGCGGTGCGGTATTAGACCGAGACCACAATGCGGCGAAGAATATCTTGGCTAAAGGATTGAGACAAGCAGGAATTATGTTAAATACGGCGGGGCACGCCGAAATTAACGCTTGGGGACAGGCCGATCTCTACTCGTTGGTGGCGACATCAACGGGCAAATCGACTGGCTGAACCAAGAATCCCCGTGCGTTCACGCACCCGGAGTGTCAAACAAAATACCTGCAAAAACTGCTAAGCTCTAAGAGCGCGGGCTCAGATACATCCCACATCAGGTCTCTAGCTTCAAAAAAAATCTCCCGCTCGACTTGTCGCCAACACCTGTAAATATCCGTGTTCATGGTGTGTCTTTGGTTCCAGAAGGCGATCGATATCACCAGTATCATTAAATTATATAGATTTGGGTTGCGATCGACCCTCTTACCCTTTTAACCAATTTTTTAGACATGATAAAAGACGAAGACAAACAAACTCCTGGAGCAAACAAGTCGGTTCTAGAGCAAATTAACTCGCTCAAGCGCGAAGATGAAAGGCTTTACAACATCTTAGCCATAGATGTCTGGGCCTTAGCCAAGACAATGGATGAATATCAACCAGGGTTTTGGGCTGCGTTTATGAAAAATCGTGAAAAAGCTCTCAAGCGATTTTTAGCGGAAATGATGAAAAACAAGACCACAGATAGCAAACGTCCTCCTTTTTTGCGCTGATGTTCGCCAACTCTGGTGTTGCCGGCGCTAGGGTAGTGGGGGCCTAAAACTTCAAGTTCGTTGCTGAATTTGAAATTTATAGAAAAGGCTAATTGAGGGAAAAATAGCCACAAAATTCCTATATTGATGGAGTAAAAACACAACATTAATGGCTATATACTAGACAAGGTTAGAGATTTTGTTGTAAAATACAGAGATTCCAACCAATTCAATTTCATGGAATGTTTGAGGTTGATTTGGGAAGAATAACTACAAGAAAAATGCTGGTAATGTATAGGAAATAAGGGAAAAAACCATGGATGCACAAACAATCAAAGAGCGCGTAGCAGAAATCGAGAGCAAGCGGGAATCGCTAGTGCGACTACTAGATAGAACCGATTTGGGCGCCTTGAGAATAGATGTGAGTCAGGCGATAGAAGAAATTGATGATTTGTTAGAAGAATTCAAACGCACTTTTAGTTAAGGGGAATTGGGGATTGGGAATGGGGAATTGGGAGTTGGGGATTGGGCAACCCCCCCTGCCCCCCCCCAAGGGGGGAAAGAATTGGGGATGGGGAATGGGGGATTGGGAATGGGGAATTGGGAGTTGGGAGTTGGGAATTGGGAGTTGGGCAACCCCCCCTGCCCCCCCCCAAGGGGGGAAAGAATTGGGGATGGGGAATGGGGAATGGGGAGTTGGGCAACCCCCCCAAGGGGGGAAAGAATTGGGGATTGGGAATCAGCCAATAACCAATAACCAATAACTAATTCATTACCATATCCATCAAAATTTGCTGAGAACTCACTTCCGGGCAATTAACAGGTGGCCGTCGCTGAGAATAGTGACCTCCAGGCTGCAAATCCCAAGCTTGGCGGTTGTCCGCCAGCATCACCCCCAAGATTTCTTGCAACTCCATGGCAATTGTGGGGTCTTCCACCTGAACAATCGCCTCAACCCGGCGGGTGAGGTTCCGCTGCATCCAATCAGCAGAACCAATATAAACTTCCTCGTTCCCACCGTTGAAAAAATAAAACATCCGAGAATGCTCTAAAAAACGACCGATAATACTGATAACTTTGATATTTTCGCTGACACCTTCAATGCCGGGACGCAAACAGCAAATCCCCCGAATAATCAAATCAATTTTCACCCCCGCTTGGGAAGCTTCGTACAAAGCAACAATGATTTGAGGGTCCACTAAAGCATTCATTTTAGCGACAATGCGACCACAGGTACTGTGACCATTTTCAGTTTGCAAGCGACAAAATTCTGCCTCGCGACGAATCAGGGCCAAAAATCGATCGCGCATATTGACCGGTGCTACCAATAAATTACGATAAGATACCTGCCGTGAATAACCAGTTAAATAATTAAACAAGTCCGTCAAATCTGAACCTAAATCCTCCCGACAACTCAACAAACCCACATCAGTATAAAGTCCGGCGGTCTTGGGATTATAATTCCCAGTACCGATGTGGACGTAGCGCCGAATGCACCCGTCCTCTCGTCGTACCGCCATCAAAATCTTGGTGTGGGTCTTGAGCCCCACCAAACCGTAAACTACATGAACTCCGGCCTGTTCTAACTTGCGAGCCCAATTAATATTGTTTTCTTCGTCGAATCTAGCTTTGAGCTCTACTAAAACAGCTACCTGCTTACCATTTTGTGCTGCTTCAATTAAGGCACTGACGATCGGCGAATCACCAGAAGTGCGGTATAAAGTCATCTTAATCGCTAATACAGAGCGATCGCGCGCCGCCTCAGTAATAAACCGCTGCACCGTAGCAGCAAAAGAGTGATATGGATGGTGCAACATAATATCGCCCCGGCGGATGGCGGTAAAAATATCTTCCATCTCCTCAGAATGGCTGATGGACTCGTCAATTCTTCCGGCTTCCGGGTTTCGCAAACGGACAGGGACTACGGGACTCCATGGGGGGTCTTTCAGTTCCGGCACAGGCAGTCCGACAAAGGACATCAAATCCTTGAGGCCTAGCAGCCCTTCTACGACGTAAACATCTTGTTCTCCTAGATCCAACTCGTCCATGAGCATATCTCGCAGACCAGGTGGCATAATCGCTTGGATTTCCAGGCGTACCGCAGAACCTCCAAACCTGCGTTTGCGGAGTTCCTGTTCGATGGCTAGCAGCAAATCCTCTGCCTCATCTTCCTCCACTGTCAAGTCTGCATTACGAGTAATACGGAAGGGGTGATATTCCTGAATATCCATCCCCGGAAACAGGGCATCTAAATTGTGAGCAATTACCTGTTCTAGCGGCACCCCAGTCCAGACAGCAGATTTGCCTCTTTGTTGCCATTGCAAATCGGCCGGCAAGGGCAAAAACCTCGGCAAGACTTGCGGTACTTTGACGCGGGCAAACAATTCTTCCTGGGTATCCGGGTCCCTGACTACTACTGCTAAATTGAGGCTGAGATTGGAAAGAAAGGGGAATGGGTGACTGGGGTCAACGGCTAGGGGTGTGAGTACGGGGAATACTTGTTCTTTGAAGTAGCGATGTAGGTATGTGCGTTGTTCTTGATTGAGGTCTATGTAGTCGAGAATGTGGATGCCGCTGGCTGCTAATTTGGGGCGGAGAGTTTGCTCAAAATAGGAGTGTTGCTGGGAAACCATGGGCAAAAGTCGTTTGCTAATGGCATCTAGTTGTTGTTGGGGGGTGCTGCCATCGGAGGTGAGTTTGCGGACTTTTGCTTCTACTTGCTGTTTGAGGGCTGCTACTCGCACCATGAAGTATTCGTCGAGGTTGGAACTGAAAATAGCCAGAAATTTGAGTCTTTCTAGGAGGGGTGTGCGGGGGTCTAGGGCTTCGTGGAGGACTCGGTTGTTGAATTCTAGCCAGCTTTGTTCTCGGTTGAAGTAGTATTGGGGGTCACTGAGGTTGATTTCAGTGTAGTTTTTGGGGCTAGTCTTTTTTTGCTTGGACATGGTTTGGGAGGGTCTTGGGGAGGCTCGGTTGATGGCATCGGTAAATTAGTATTGTAGGTTAAAGGATTTGTTGATATTTGTTTTTGGTCGATCGCACGTTGTTGTAATACCTTTCGGGAAACGGCATTGCCCATAGGTGTCAACTTAAGACTCCAACCTTTAAGAAATCTCGCTTTTACCATAATCTCGATCCCCCTAAATCCCCCTTAAGAAGGGGGACTTTGAGTAGACTCTTGTCCCCCCCTTACTAAGGGGGGCTAGGGGGGATCGAGATTTAAGAGTCAAACAGCAATCTGTGACTGGGTTTAACGTTAATTTGTCCCGACGAAAGGCACGGTGGGGTGTCCGGCCTGTGAATCACGAACCAATCCCCGCAATCCAATTGTGCACCGCATTCAACAAATCATCTCCATCCACCGGAAAACCTGTTAACGGCCATTCCAGCGGTGTATCGGTAATCCAAGCGATATGAATTCCCATGTGAGTGTCGGCGAGTTTGCGGGTGAAAGATGAAAGCGCATCTTCGCAGGGACAGGAGTGCAAAATTAAGGCGATATGCTGTTTTTGGAGGCGGTTTTTGAGTTGCGGAATTAATCGCTTGAATTCGGGGGCGTTGCGAATGGCGGGGATGTCTGTATCTGCGGGGAAGATTGTTTGATATAGTTGGATACAGAGCTCTTGGGCGATCGCGCTTGGATCGGTTTCGCCTTCTAGGGCGCGAATGTTGAGGGGAACGACCCAGGTTTTATCGGTGGGTTGGAGTTGTTTGAGGAGTGTGGGGATGTCTGTATTTTGTCGGTGGTTGTCCGGTATTGGAGAATTGGTGGGTTGGGTGTGCCATGCTTGATAAAATTCTGGGTAAGTCATGTTTTGGGCACAGGCCCAGATGGCTTGGTAGCATCTTTCATAGAGATTAGAATCGTTTTCGCGGGCTTCGGAAGTTAGGCAATCTTTCAATCCTGAGAGTGCGATCGCGAAGTATTGACCTTTGATGATTTCCCCTAAGATATCTGCCGCTTGCCACCGGGCAATGTTATCCTCTGAATTTCTGATTAAATCGACTAAAGTGGCGATGGCATCTGGGTTATTTTTGCATATTTTCCCTAGGCTTACTGCCGCTCTCCTCCGGGTATTTTCATTTTGACAAGTACCGATTAACTCGACTAAAGATGAGAGCGCAACAGAGTTATCTTTGTAGATTTTTTCTAAGCTATTTACGACATTCCTCCAGGTATTGTCATCCTCAGAAGTACCAATAAGCTCGTCGCAATTATCAAAATTTGCGAGTGTAATAGAGTTATTTATTAATGATTTAGCTAAATCATATGCCAATTTAATCATGGTCTTTTCATTTAAAGAAGTACCACTAAGTTGATCGAAACTTGCAAGTAGAACTAAGTTGTTTGTGTCGATTTTTCCTAAGCTATTTGCCGCTGTTATCCGGGTATTTTGTTCGCATGAATTGCGAATTAACTCGACTAAGCCGGAGATTGCAACTGGGTTATCTTCACCTATTTCTCCTAAGCTTTTTGCCGCTTGCCTCCGGGTATTTTCATCCTGAGAAGTACGGATCAACTCGACTAAAGCTTCGATGGCAACTGGGCTATATTTGGCTATTTTCCCTAAGCTATCTGCCGTTTCCCTCCGGGTATTTTCATCCTGAGAAGTACGAAGCAACTCGACTAAAGCTTCGATCACAACTGGGTTATCTTTGCTTATTCTTCCTAAGCTATATGCCGCTAGCAACCGAATATTTTCATCACCTGAATTGCGGATTAACTCGATCAAAGAGGAGAGCGCAACTGGGTTATCTTTGTCTATTTTTCCTAAGCTATATCCCACTAGCCCCCGCCGGATAGGTTGATCGCCTAAATTTCGGATTAACTCGACTAAAGCGGCGATCGCCCTTTTCCGATCCGTCTCCTTCAGTATATCGCATGAACTGTCTGCCAGTGGATCTGGAAATGTTTGCCACTCCTGTTTTTCCTCATCAAAATAACCAAATCCCCACTTAACAATTCGCGACACAATCCCATCAGCAAGACTGCAATCCTTAAACTCAGCAATCCCCGCAGCCGCTAAAAAATACGCCTGATATCCATAAAATTTATCCCACCCAACCTTAAACTTAACCAACGCCTTAATAAACCCTTCCTTCTCCTCCTTCCCAACCTCCTCACGCCCCAACCACAGCAAAATAACCTCCTTCCACTGCTTCTCAAAAATGCGATATCGAGCATCAGGATGCTGCGGATTCTTAGGAAAATGATTCAAGAAAAAGTGCCAATCCTCAACCGCCAACGCCGCAAAATATTCCTGAAACGTCGGATGGTAAAAAGCATAAATCCCCTCCAGCGTCTCCCCATCCCTCGCCACTAAATTCAGCCAACCCAAACGACAAGCTAACTCAAACTGCGATGCACCCATCACCCGATATCCCACACTTTCTCGCAACTGAAACCGCGACGTTTCATTTAACATCCCAGCCAGTGCCAATTTCCCCAAAGCCGCATTCAAATCCTGCTGCTGACTCCAATTCAGGCGCGGTTTTTTCCACTGATACAAAGTAGTCACAAACCGCTGATAAAGTTTAGCCTTAGTATCCGGCAAATCCCCATCCAAGGATTGCCAAGTGCCGCACAATAGCGAACATCTCAGGGGATTTTTTACTAAATCTCGAATTCGCTCTTTTCCTGATGCTGCTAATGCTTCCCGTAGCTGTTGAGAAAGCACCCCCCCAGCCCCCCTTGCTAAGGGGGGAGCAAGAGTTTCATCTAATTCTGGTAATTGTTGAGAAAGCACCCCCCCAGCCCCCCTTGCTAAGGGGGGAGTAAGAGTTTCATCTAATTCTGGTAATTGTTGAGAAAGCACCCCCCCAGCCCCCCTTGCTAAGGGGGGAGCAAGAGTTTCATCTTCTCTTGTCTGCTCCCCATCTTCTCTTGTCCCCCCCCTTACCAAGGGGGGGTTAGGGGGGGTTCCAAACTGCGGGTTAGCGAGGGTTAAAAACCATTTATCAATAAACATTTCCACTTGTTCGGGATAGGAAAACTCCAGAGTGCGATAAGTATCAAAACTATCTAACGCAGAGCCGATCGCATCCCAGACATTCTGCCGACAACTTAGCACAATTCGCGCCCTTTGAATACAGCCCCCAGTCCTAATTTGCCGCTCAATTTCCGCCAAAGGATTCCCATCTCCCGCAGCCATCTCATCCGCCCCATCCAACACCAACCATACGCGATCGGCATTAAACTGTGCTAAAAAATCATCCTTAATTTCCGCCGTCGCCTCAGCCTTCCCAATTCTCTTAATTGCCGCCAACAGCCAATTATCAAATAAATAGGTTTCTAATTCCTTCCCCTGCAAATCTGCCAAGGATACCCAAATTACTATAGCCTCCGAAATGCCCGTCGCTACCCAATTCCCAATCTGCCGCAACAGCGTTGTTTTTCCCGCCCCCGGTTCCCCAATAATTCCTAACCGCTTCCCATTGCTTTTTGGGCTAATTCCTTGCTGGATTACTTGTTCGAGAAACTCGCTATGTTCAAATGTTTGAGTAACTTCTTTTTCTCGATACAAATCCGAACCTTCCTCAGCCCCAAGATTCTCCCGCTGCTGAGTCACTTTGTGCCGTTCCACCAATCCCAGCGGCACGTAAACATCATCAATTTGATGGTTGCCAAAAGTCAATTGATTGCTACTAAGTCGCTGCTGTTCTTTCTCGTCTAAAATCTGCTGGCAAATATCCCGCCAATCAATCGGCACGTAAGCAATCCGGCTCTTTTCAACTATCTCCTCCAGCCAAGCATACATCTCTTGGGTTCTGCTATCAATCCGCGTTAAACTCTGCCCGGTAAAAATCTGAAAAACTTTGTCATTTTCCTTGACTTCCTGAGCAAAGTATGCTGATAATAAATCAAATAATTCTTGCTCTAACTTAGTTTTGTAGGGTGCGACATCGCAATTTTCTAGGGCGACTGCCAGCAGTTTTTGGTTGAGTTTTTCAACCCGATTCTGTTTGAACTCATCTGTGGCAGTCAGCAGCAATTCTATCTCATCTAAACCTGCAATGGGAATCCCTGACGGGACTGTTTCTTTGTTAACTTGTTCTAATTCTAATTTGAGCTTTTCGAGCTTTCGTTTCAACCAATCAAAGTCCCTGCGCCTATCTTGCAGGGAATAGGCAAAACTCTCTCGGTTCGCTGTATTTTTGGGGTCTATTTCCTGTTTGCATTCTGAGGCGATTTGTTGTTGAGCTTTCAGGAAAGATGTTTTCAGTGCTTTTTCTAAATCGTGATTGACAATTTTTCCGTTTCGTGATATCTTTTTTATCCCGGTCAAACAGAGATGCTTTGCTGCATCATTGACTTGAGTGCCGAGAATGCCTTGCCAAGCGACTGTGAAAAGTAAGCCCAAGGTAATCGGATCTGACATTTGAGGGTGCTCCTGATGCGTTGCTGCAAGGGGGTTATTTTTATGATAGCCGATCGCATTTGGTGGCGCTCTACTTAACTCCTTCTTCAATAATCTCTACTACATCTTCTATCATCACGCCAAAAGCCCGCGCTAATTTGTCGATCGCCCTAAAGTCAACCATTGATATGGACGATCGCCTAGCATAGGTAGTAATTGTGCTGTATACTACACCAGAACGCTCAGCAACTTCTTTGAATGTCCAGCCTCTTTCGGCTGCTAGTTCTCGAACTCTGATTCTGACTCAACCCATACTTGACAATCAGGCAATTGCGTTCGATTATTGCTGCATCTAAAAAATTGACGTACCACCAGGATATGCAACTACCATGATATATGAAAATCAGTCAAGATCTTCAACGATCGCCGCATCTAAAATTATTCATAAGTCTTTAGTTGTCAATCCGCGATCGAGATTTGTGACTGAAGAAACTGTAGCGCTATTGTTCAACATCTCACCAGATCAGATTTATCGCATCGAATGTTGTCACAACATTGTATATGTTCACGCAAAAGGCTTGAGTCGTTTTGTCAGTTACGCCGATTTCCCCCCTATTGTGGGAGTAAATCCCCCCGTACCTCGCGATTATCTCGCCTGGTACAAACGCTGGAAATGCACGAAAGCACCTGTATTTTGGACTAAATTTTACACGTACAATTTTAAAGGGGCGGTTTCAGTTGACAGCTTGCGGGAGTGGGGCTTGGTGGTGGGTAGTGTTAAATCCGTAATTGCTGCTACAGCGCTTCAACAGTTGCGAGATGTTTATGCTGAGGAAAAATACTTGATGGAGAAATTTTAAAGTGCGATCGCCTCAAGGGAGTAAAAAAATAACTTAACTTTACGGAATTGCTCTCGTACCATCAGGAAGACAATAGCAACGGCGTTATCCAACCAAGAATCAATATGCTGCGTCTATTAATTTCCGGTGGTATTGTCATGGTACCGCTGCTAGGATTTTCTATCCTCGCAGCCACTCTCATATTAGAAAGACTATTCTTTTGGTGGCAAATACTCCGCCGTCAAGATGCAATTATCCGGCAATTTCTCAACTCCTATTCCCGTTTTCCTAAGTCGGAAGTAGTGAAAAAAAAGCTGATTCCTTGTCTTGAGAAAAATGCCGACCTTCCGGTGTCCCGCAT
Source organism: Microcoleus sp. (assembly GCF_041354475.1). Classification (NCBI taxonomy): domain Bacteria; kingdom Bacillati; phylum Cyanobacteriota; class Cyanophyceae; order Oscillatoriales; family Microcoleaceae; genus Microcoleus; species Microcoleus sp. The sequence goes on along the minus strand of NZ_JBGJZU010000082.1, from coordinate 13,366 downwards.
TTTTTTAGCTGCGCTACAATTGCACCAGCCAAGTGTTGAAGATTTTCGTTTGGCTTTGGAAACTACTGCTCATGCAGAATTAGCTTCATTAAAACGCTTCCATACAGTTTTTGAAACAATTATTAGTCTGGCACCTTTATTGGGTTTATTAGGGACTGTTCTGGGACTAATTAACTCCTTTGCTGCGCTCAAAATTGGAGAGGTTGGTGGTGGTAGTACGGCTGGTGTTACTGGGGGTATTAGTGAAGCTTTGGTTTCTACAGCCACGGGGTTAATTGTTGCTATTTTTACTTTATTTTTTGCCAATTTGTTTCGAGGTTTTTATCAGCAGCAACGAGCTTTGTTTCTGGAGTATGGGGGTCAATTAGAATTGCTTTATCGTCAGCGGTTTGGATCGGAATTGTTTCACCGCAGAGGAACCAGAGAAAGGGGAGAGATATGAATGATTCTCATGAATACAGGATTTGATTTTAGCTACAAGTATGGAGATGTCTCATGGGCTTACTATCGGATTTTTTTACCGCAGAGTACGCAGAGGAACCAGAGAAAGGGGAGAGATATGAATGATTCTCATGAATACAGGATTTGATTTTAGCCACAAGTATGGAGATGT
>NZ_JBGJZU010000082.1:0-12653 GCF_041354475.1 Microcoleus sp. | reverse complement strand
CTCATGGGCTTACTATCGGATTTTTTTACCGCAGAGTACGCAGAGGAACCAGAGAAAGGGGAGAGATGTGAATGATTCTCATGAATACAGGATTTGATTTTAGCTACAAGTATGGAGATGTCTCATGGGCTTACTATCGGATTTTTTTACCGCAGAGTACGCAGAGGAACCAGAGAAAGGGGAGAGATGTGAATGATTCTCATGAATACAGGATTTGATTTTAGCTACAAGTATGGAGATGTCTCATGCGCTTACCAGAAGAAATTGATGATGTTCCTCTGCAAATCAATATCGTGCCGATGATTGATGTCATCTTTGCGATTTTAACGTTTTTTATCATGTCTAGTTTGTTTTTGAGTCGCTCGGAAGGGTTGCCGGTTATTTTACCTAAAGCTATAATGGGTAATGTTCAGCAGCAATCAATTCCTATGGTGGTTACTGTTGATAAATATGGCAATTTGGCGCTGAATCGTCAACCTGTTAAGTTAAATGAGGTTTCGACTAGAGTTCGTGCTTTGATTCCGTTGCAGCAACGGGAGGTTGTAGTTTTGATTAATGCGGATAAGTTGGTTAGTCACGGGGTGGTAACTGGGGTAATGGATGAATTGCGATCGGTGTCTGGGGTCAAAATTGCGATCGGTACTGTCAGATAATTAAGCTGTTTCCAGTGTGTTTTTGGGCAGGCAGGATGCCCACCCCACAAGCTTTTTAGTTCTGTTCTTGGATGGGAAAATTTACCTTCCAATTCCTACATATTGGAAACCAGCGGCTTCTAAAACTTTCTTGTCTAAGAAATTACGGCCGTCAATCATCACTGGATGATTCATCAATTTCGCCATTTTTAGATAGTCTAAATTGCGAAACTGTTCCCAGTCTGTCACCAATACTAAAGCATCGCAACTATCAGCTAGTCTTTCGGGGTCAGTTTCTACCAATACTCCTGACAAACCGTGACGCATTCCAGTTTGAGAAACAATCGGATCGTAAGCTTTAACTTTCGCTCCTAATCGGTTCAAATTCTCGATTAAATTCAGGGAAGGAGCATCGCGTAAATCATCAGTATCTGGCTTGAAAGTTAAACCCAAAAGTCCGACTGTTTTGCCTTTGAGAATCTTTAAAACTTGCTGCAATTTTTCAATAGCAATCAATCGTTGACGTTCGTTAACTTCTACTGCTGCTTTTAGCAAATGTGCTTCGTAGCCGTAATCGTTAGCAGTGTGAACTAAGGCTGAAACATCTTTGGGGAAACAAGAACCGCCCCAACCAATTCCTGCTTGCAGAAATTTGCCACCAATTCGTGAATCTAGTCCGATTCCTTTGGCGACTTGGGTAACATCTGCACCGACGCGATCGCAAATATTAGCCACTTCATTAATAAAGCTGATTTTTGTTGCTAAAAAAGCATTGGCTGCGTACTTAATCATCTCGGCTGAACTGATATCAGTCTGGACTACGGGCACTGGTGGTAATGAGGTATTGTCAGCAAATTTGCGATCGACAATCGGGTTGTACAGCTCTACCATCATATCTAACGCCCGCTGAGAATTGCTGCCGAGAACAATGCGATCGGGATTAAAGGTATCATGAACTGCACAACCTTCTCGCAAAAACTCCGGGTTACTGACTACATCAAATTGAACACCTGTTTTTGCTGCTACTTCCTCCCCCGTAGCCCCTTCGCTACTTTGAGGTTTTTGACGTTCTGCCAAACCATCTAATACAATTCTTCGTACCCAATCCCCGGAACCGATGGGGACTGTTGATTTGTTTACTAATACTTTGTATTCACCGTCTAGGTGAGCACCAATGCCGCGTGCAACTGCCTCCACGTAACGAGTATCGCTTTCTCCTGTAGGTAAAGGAGGGGTGCCGACTGCAATAAACAAAATATCTCCGTGGGCAACTCCGGCGGCTAAATCTGAGGTGAATTCTAGATTGCCAGAGGCAGATGCAGAAGACATTAAATCCGAAAGTCCGGGTTCAAAAATTGGCGATTGTCCAGACTTCATTAACTTGACTTTTTCTTCGTTGTTGTCTACACAAATCACATGATGTCCGATGTGGGCTAAACAAGTGCCGGTGACTAAGCCAACATATCCCGTACCAATGACACATACACGCATAGAAATATCCTCAAAGTAAATGAATTCTGATGGGAATTGGGAATTGGGAATTGGGAAATTGGGAATTGGGAATATTTTTTAGAGGGGCAACCACGGGGGGTTTGCCCCTACAAATCTCTCAGTATCTACTGTTTATTTCCCTCGATGCGATCGCGAAAATCCTTGATAGTTAACTCCAAACCTCGATCCAGCGGCACAGTGGGCTCCCATCCCAACCAAGTTTTAGCACGAGTAATATCCGGTTGCCGCTGTTTTGGGTCATCTTGGGGCAGGGGTTTAAAGATAATTTCTGCCCCTGGATTAATCATGTTTTGAATTTTTTGGGCTAATTCCAAGATGGTGTATTCTCCGGGATTCCCTAAATTCATCGGCCCGATTTCGTTGTTATTCATCAAGCGAATAAATCCTTCAACTAAATCTGAAACATAGCAAAAACTCCGGGTTTGGGAACCGTCTCCGTATATTGTCAGTGGTTCATTTCGTAAAGCTTGAACAATAAAATTGCTGACGACTCGGCCATCATTTTCTAACATTCGCGGGCCGTAGGTGTTGAAGATTCGCACGACTCGAATGTCTACACCATTTTGCCTATGGTAGTCGAAAGATAGGGTTTCAGCTACTCGCTTCCCTTCGTCGTAACAACTGCGAATTCCGATACAATTAACGTTGCCACGATAATCTTCTGTTTGGGGATGAACATCTGGATCTCCATAGACTTCAGAAGTGGAAGCTAGAAAAAATCTGGCTTTTACTCGTTTGGCTAATCCCAACATATTCATCGTGCCGATGACGTTTGTTTTAAGTGTCTTGACAGGGTTGTACTGATAGTGTACTGGGGAAGCGGGACAGGCTAGATGGTAAATCTGATCTACTTCTAACCGAATTGGTTCGGTGATGTCATGGCGGATTAGCTCAAAGTATGGGTTGTCTAGCCATTTGAGGATATTGCGTTTGGTGCCGGTGTAAAAGTTATCCAGGCAGACTACTTCGTGTCCTTGGGCCATTAGGCGATCGATTAGGTGGGAACCGAGGAAGCCCGCACCGCCTGTGACTAAAATTCTCATGGTGGAAACTGCCTTTCTGTTTAGGGGGTAGGACTGTGGTACAAAAATTCAGTCGATCGAGTGAAACTTGCTAATAGAATAACAAAATTGCGATCGACAATGTAAAGGCTTTTTGGTAACGTTTGATGAATTTCTTGAGGCGTTTGGCATTTTTAGATACATTAAACTGATGGCTATCTATGGTAATTCTAAGCAGCAAAATTTTATTTAATATTTGATATTTTCGATAAATAAATCTTGACAGTAATTAAGAGCGATCGCCCTTCATTTCCCAAGTACGCTGTTGCAAAACTATCGGGTTTAGATGGAATTTTTACCATGTTGGACGCCCAAATGTGGATGTCCTTGGTCTGAATTTTAGCTCAGTAGTATATATTGTACATCTCATATCATTTTCAATCAGCATTTTGGGGACGGGTTCTCCGGCCCATCCCACGAAGACTGACTGTTTGTGGAACAGGATCTCTGGCCTGTTCCTCACAAAAAGCTACAGACAAATTACGAATCGCGATCGAGCTTCAGCACAGCCATAAAAGCTTCCTGCGGCACATCCACAGTACCCACAGACTTCATCCGCTTCTTACCCTTCGCCTGCTTTTGCAGCAGCTTCTTCTTCCGCGAAATATCGCCACCGTAACACTTCGCTAACACATCCTTCCGCAAAGCCGGAATGTGCTCTGAAGCAATCACCTTCGCGCCAATCGTCGCTTGAATGGGAACCTTAAATTGGTGGCGAGGAATCAACTCCTTGAGTTTTTCCGTCAAGCCGCGGCCCACATTATAGGCTTTATCGCGGTGTACAATCATCGCCAAAGCATCTACTGGATCGCCGTTAATTAAAATGTCCAATTTCACCAAGGGATTTTCGCGATAGCCAATCAGGTGATACTCCATGCTGGCATAACCGCGCGATCGCGATTTCATCTGATCGAAAAAGTCAGTCACTACTTCCGCCAAAGGCAACTCATAAATCAATGTAGTCCGCCCTTGACTGAGATATTTCATATCTTTAAAAATGCCCCGCCGAGTCTGAGATAATTCCATCAAAGTCCCCACATATGTTTCGGGCGATAGCATTTCTACTTGCACGTAAGGCTCCTCAATTTTATCACGATACTGAGGGTCTGGCAAGTGGCTCGGATTGTCAATTGTTAGGACTTCTCCCTTAATTGTCGTGACTTGATAAACCACGGAAGGAGCAGTCACAATTAAATCTAAATTGTATTCTCGTTCCAGTCTTTCTTGCACAATTTCCATGTGCAGCAAACCCAAGAAACCGCAGCGGAAACCAAATCCCATCGCACTGGATGTTTCTGGTTCGTAGGAAAGGGCCGCATCGTTAAGTTCGAGTTTTTCCAAGGCTTCCCGCAAGTCTGGAAATTGGTCAGCATCGATCGGGAATAAGCCACAAAACACCATCGGTTTCGCCTCGGTATAACCAGGCCAAGGCTCCGGTGCAGGCTTTTTGACCAAAGTAATTGTATCTCCCACGCGAGCATCCGCTACTGCCTTAATCGCTGCGCCTAGATAACCTACTTCTCCGGCGTGGAGTTCATCTACTGGGATTTGAGTTGGTGAAAGTATGCCTAATTCATCGATGACATATTCCTTGCCCGAAACCATCAATAATACTCGATCGCCTTTTTTGACACTGCCATCCATCACCCGGAAATAAACAATTACTCCACGATAAGCATCGTAATAACTATCAAAAATTAGCGCCCTGAGTGGTTGATCGACGGTATCCTGTGGTGGTGGCACCTTTTCGACGATCGCCTCCAAAATATCATCAATACCGATACCTTCCTTCGCAGAAGCCAGAATCGCGTCGCTACAGTCGAGTCCGACAATCTCTTCAATTTCCCCTTTTACCCGTTCTGGTTCCGCCCCCGGTAGGTCAATTTTATTTAAAACAGTAATAATTTCTAAATCGTTTGCCAAAGCTAGGTAGACATTTGCCAAGGTTTGTGCTTCCACACCTTGAGATGCGTCAACTACCAGCAGCGCACCTTCACAAGCAGCCAGCGATCGCGACACCTCGTAGGAGAAGTCTACGTGTCCAGGAGTGTCGATCAGATTAAGCACATAGTCCTGACCATCCTTGGCAGTATAATTCATCCGAGCAGCTTGCAGCTTGATCGTAATCCCACGCTCGCGTTCGAGCTCCATGTTGTCTAAAAACTGCTCTTTCATCTCCCGTGCTTGGACTGTCCCAGTCGCCTGCAACAGGCGATCGGCCAAAGTGGATTTTCCGTGATCGATGTGAGCAATAATCGAAAAATTGCGAATGCGAGATACAGGGACGTTAGTCATATTTTTTGTCAAAGACCTAATCGGCAAAGGATACTTTTTGTTGTATGATTACACAAGCAAGAGTACAGTGCCTGCTTAAACCTCTGATTGGGGATTGAAATCAAACCACCAATCAGTAACTCAACCTAAACACTCCCTCCCTTGTCAAAGCGATCTCCCTGAAAGGAAAACCTCAAAAGTGTGAAGATCTCCCACCCTGTCCTATCAAGCCAGGAAACCCAACCCAAAAAAACTTCCCTCTGTCCCTCTGTTCCTGTCTGTGTCTCTCTCCCCCTCCTCCTCTGTGTGTCCCTCTGTCGGTGCTTCTCCCCCTCCAGTCAGGTGTTTGTGTACCACACACTAACTCAAACAATTAAGCGATTGAAACTTAAGAATTAAAACTAGGATTTTTTTAACTATGAGCGAGTCAAGCATACCTTCCCACGCTGCGTCAGAAAAAGTGGAATTATCCATCCACATCGATCCTGAACTTTTAGACCAAATTCAGCACTTGACAAATGACCCTAGCAAAGTTATTGAAACTGCAATTAGGCAGTGGTTAAGGGGCGATCGCCGTGAAGACGAGTTGGCTCTGAGCTTGCGCCGCAACCCCCCAGTTCCGCCTCGTGGTGAGTGGAACGACTGAGGGTCGATCGCGAATTCCGGCGTTAATCTGTTGGCTGTGAAATTTGCGATCGCCCCCCAGCTATCATCACAGGCAGATTTCACTACAAAATCATAATTTTCTACCATAAATTTACCTAAAAAATAATCAGTTAATGCTGAAAAGTGAGAGACAAAATGGGATGGTTAGTCACCAGTTTCAGGGTCTGACAGCATCAAATATTTTAGGAATTTTTAAGCCAGATAATTAATCGGCGAAGGAACATTTCTAAATATTAAATAGTAGTCATCAACATCAAACACAATAACTGACAACAAATAGTTTCGAGTCTGAGGTGCTCGATTTAAAAGTGAGTATTTTTTGAGTTTATTAATAAATATAAAATTAATGGTAGCATCCAAAAATAGTTGATAGTTTTAAGTTGGGGATTTTGAATAACAAAGTATTGAACAATTAAACTATTGAACGATTAAACTATTGAACGATTAAACTATTTAACTCCCAAATCAAAAAGCAAAACTACTTTTATCTGCTATTCTGATGGACTCTAACACAGATTTTCGGCGATCGAGCCTGGCCTCTACAGCCTTTTTCCAAGAGTTAGGGGCAGAATTAATATTTACACAAGACAGAAACGGTCAATATCTATCTTTTTATTGGCAGCAAGGCGAGCAGCACAATCTTACAGTAGAACAAATTGTCGATGGTGGGGCGATCGACAACTTTCCACCTGTTCCGGCGAAACCATACCTCCAGCGCGTGCAACGAATCCTCGAAACCCTCACACCAGAAAGGTTTAGCTATCCATTTAGTCCCGGCGAAACATATTTACTCTTCGATGTGACAGTCGCTCCCATTATCACCTCAAACGGCACAGCTACAACAGTTTTAGTAATGGGACGCTTGCTGTCAGACAAACCCACAGACCAGAAGCTAAATTCTGACGCCTTGGACTCACAACTTCAGCCACAAAAGCTGCTCCCAGAAACCTGTATCCCTGCTACTTCCCTCCCTCCCTACTCCGAAATCAATCGCCAAATCATCTCCCAAATAGCTCAAAACCTCCACCGAACCCTAGACTTAGAGACAATTTGGCAGCAAACAGCCAACAGTCTCGGTCAAGTTTTAAATGCCAGCCGCTGTATCATCTGTCCCTACAAACAAAGCAGCGAAATTTTCAAATCCTCCCCATTCATTCCCCCGAAAAATATCGAAAATTCCGATGCCCCAGTATCGGAATTGGCCCTGCCCATTGCCCAGGACCATCCCTTTACTTCACCTCCTCCCCTTCCTATCGAACATTTCCAATCAAAAACCCTCAAAGTAGTAGCAGAGTACCGTCAAGAACCTTACTCTGCCATGCTGGGATTAGAATTGCAAGCGGCCGAACAGCCGGGGTGGACTGAAACTTTAGCTACCCTCAAGCCAGTAGCTGTTGAGTGTGCTTATCCCGCCAATGACCCTTTCCAGCGACACTCGGTGCTGGTAGCCGCTACTTCCTATCAAGGAGAACCCAATGCACTGATAGCTTTGCACCGCTGCGGAGATTCCCCGCAGTGGACTCCTCTAGAACTGGAATTCGCCCGCGAATTGGTCGCTCAAGTCGGAAGCGCGATCGCCCATGCTACTCTCTATCAAGAACTAGAACAGGCCCGCGCCGAAGCCGTTGCCCTTTCCCAGCTTAAAAGTCAGTTTCTGGCTAATACTTCTCACGAACTTCGCACCCCCCTCAACGGCATCCTTGGCTTTCTGAAATTACTGATGGACGGCATGGCAGATGACCCGGAAGAAGCCCGTGAATTTATCCTGGAAGCTCATCGTTCTGCCCTACTTTTGTTCAACGTCATCGACGATATTTTGGATGTCGCTAAAATCGAAGCTGGCAAAATGCAGTTAGACCTCGCTCCTGTCAAACTAGGTGAAGTTTTGCAGCAGGTTGAGTCTTTGACGCGGGTGCAGGTGGAAGAGAAGCGATTGAAATTTCAAGTCCAAACCCTATCTGCGGAGGAGGAAATTATTGTGTATGGCAATTACCGACGTCTGCTTCAAATTATTTTGAATCTGACTGGCAATGCGATTAAATTTACAAACGAAGGTGGCATTCGTATTAGTACCGAAGCAATTAAGAAAAAAGTTACTTTTCAGAATCAGGAGTTTCCTGGTCTGATCAAAATCCGAGTTGCTGATACTGGGATTGGGGTGTCTCTTGACAAACAAGATAAATTGTTTGAGTCTTTTTTTCAGGTAGATGGCGATCGTACCAGAAAATATGGTGGCACCGGTTTGGGATTGGCTATTACTCAAAAACTGGTAGAGGCAATGGGGGGTACGGTCAATTTTTACAGCATGGGGGAAGGACTCGGATCGACGGTTACTTTCACCGTCTTACTTTACCAAGAACCATTATTTTGTCAATAGTTAGCAGTCCTTAGTTAGTAGCAGTACCCTGGTTTTTGACCCCCCGTGCGTCCAGGACTGAGTTATTAATTATGGGAATTCAGCGAATTCCAGAAATATGTATTAATTATTACTCTTTTTTTGCCCTTGCTCCCTATTTTTGGGACTCTAGACTGATGACAATCGTCCCGCAGTGGTCTTTGGGCGCCTAGACCCAACAGGTATTTGGGGAGGTAGGTATCAAACCCCCTATTATTTTCCGTGAAACCATTGAGAATACAACGTATTTATAGGGATTTTGATGCCTGATTGAGCTTGCCCAGAACGTAATATAAAGAAAATTTACAAAAACTTGACAAAACTTCTTAAGTATGAGAAGTATAATGTTATTATAGAAATAATTACAGTTAGCTAGTAATTTTTGAAAGCCTGTGGGAACATTTAAGTGTAATTACGGAAGTCAGAAATTCGACAGTCTGGAGTTGGCAAATTCAGTAAATTCCTCCTCTGTTGGCGGAGTGGTAAAATTTTGCCATTCCAGTAGAAAAGGGGTTGCTATGAATCAGCAGATATCAGCTCAATCGCAAAAACTTTTACTGCAAATTGGCAGAAAGATTCGTAAAACTCTGGATCTAAATGGCATTTGGCAGCAAACAGTTAATAGTCTGGGGCAAACCCTTGATGTCAGTCGCTGTATCATTTGTCCCTATGAAAGTTCTAGCCTGCAAGTTAAGGTGGCAGCCGAATACTGTCAGGATCGATTTCCAGCCATGCTGGGAGTAGAGCTTTCCTTAATAGAAACACCTCATTTTATGGAGGCGATCGCCACCCTAGAACCCGTGGTATTTGACTCCTTTGCCGACGATGACCCTTTCGGCAGACAGTCAGTGTTAGTGGTGGCTACAGCCTATCAAGAGCAAGCTAACGGCATTATTAGTTTGCACCGATGCGGTCAGGATAATTTAGGAAACAATATAGGCGATCGACCTTGGACTCAGTGCCAAATCGAATTCGCTCAAGAACTTGCCGATCAAGTAGGAAGCGCCATCGCCCTCGCCACGCTCTATCAAGAGCGCAGCGATAGAGTCACAGAACTTTCCCAGCTCAAAAAGCAGTTCATGTTGAAAGCGTCCCACGAACTCCGCACGCCCCTAAATCACATTATTGGTTATCTACAACTAACTGTAGATGATATGGCAGACGATCCCATAGAGGAGAGGGCTTTTATCCAAGAAGCTCACCGTTCTGCTCTCCACCTTTCTAAGGTAATTGGTAATGTCTTAGATTTCATTCAGTTAAGCGATGCTTGTCAGACTCACGCAGACCTGGCTGCAATCAGAAGTCAGGAGACATCTTCCCAGGACTAAATAGTTGAATCGCTCATCGATCCATTAGGGTTTTCTACAACTAATCAGATCGACTGTTTCCAACTATTTATTTTTAATTATTTATTAAATAATTAATTAAACGTAAGATATTGGTGGCTAAAAAGCTTTCTGTATCATGATTCTGCGCCCTTGCTTTTACTTACTTTTTTTAGTATTTGTTGGAGGAGTAATATAACGAGCCCAAAAGGGTTCTTCCATATTTTTTAGCCCTACAAGTTTTTGGCGCTCTGACTCTATGCGCTTGCGTTCTGAAAGGTCAGAAAATATTTTTATGCAGCCGATAGTCTGGCCGCTGGCATCTTGCACCGGTGCGGCGAATAGCCAAAGATCGATCGAGCCACCGTCTTTCTTTAACAGAGACACTTCACAACCGTTCTGTGCCTTGCCATTTAACACCGACTTGAGTGTAGCCTGAAAATCTTGCTCTTTGCCTTCGGGAATATTAGGCTCAATTTGCTCCAAAACTTGTGTAGCACTCCAACCAAAAATTTGTTCTGCCATGGGGTTCCAGACAGTTACCTTGCCCTTGGTATCAGTACAAATTATGGCCAGTGGCGCAGATTCTATTTGTGCTTGTAACAGTTCCTTAGCCAATTGTAGTTGTACTTCTACTTGCTTGCGATCGCTAATTTTCTGACAAGCACCCCACAAACGCACAATCCGTCCCTCAGTCTTGTCCCAAACAGCTTGCCAGCGATCCTTCACCCAGCGCACCTCGCCTTTTTTGTTAACAATTCGATACTCATTGGTTCCCATGCGAATAGAAGTAAACTCTTGTAATTGCTCGATCAACATCTGCTTGTCATCAGGATGAACCAGATCTGAACTCCACCAGCCCGACGCTGCTAATTCTTCAGGAAGGTAGCCAGTGCAGCGCCCAAAAGCTTCTGTTGCCCACTCGCAGACAAATTTGCGATCGGGTGTCACCCTAAAAGAATAGGCAAAATCTGAAGTGATTTGCGACATGATTTTGTAGTGAAACTCCGACTCCTTGATTGCTAGTTCTGCTTGCTTGCGTTCCCCTATTTCCTGCGAATTCATGACAATTCCGCGGACATTAGAATCAAACAGCAAACTATTACCAATAGACTCTATATATACCCAATAACCGTCAGCGTGCCGCACCCGATATTCGATCGGCTTAGCAATTCCCGGATGTTCCAACAACTTACCAAAATATGCTTGCCAAGCCAGTAAATCATCAGGATGAATTAACTCACCCTGAACTTTGCCAATTCTTGCTTCTGGCTTGTAACCCAAAACTCGTGCCACTGCGGCGCTGTGATATCGCACTCGCCCATCCGACTCTAAAATGCTAATTATATCGGGAGAATTTCGCAGCACTTTTTGGAGTTTTGCTTCACTTTTTGTGAGTGCTTGATTCTCCCGACGGTACTGGCTGAGTTCTTTTTGGAATTGTTCTTGTAACTGTCTAAGTTGAGAGGCTTGTTGCGCTGAGGTGCGTTCTAAAAGGCGATTGGATTTTTCTAATTCTACCAGCTTAGCCGCATTGTTTGTGGCGCTTTCAAACTGGTCGCTGACTGCCAATTCTTGCAAAGAATTAAACAGGTTGTCCAAAGTTTTTTTTAAAATTCCCTGTTGTGCAGGTGGCAGTTGATTGACTTGTGTTTGCAACGCTTGCAGGTGTTGAAATGTTTTTTCTAGCATTTGAAAAATAAATTTATAGTTGTGATCGTCGCCAGTCATCAGAACTGGACGCAATTTTTTTCAAGATAGCCACAAGAAACACCCGATCGCCATATAACTAAATTTTTTCTGACCCTGATTTAATATTATAGCTACTTGCGATCGGCAAATAGGGCTAAATCTAACAATCTCGATCGGATAAAGTGCGCGGCTTTCGCTTACAAGCTAAAGTAGTAGATGCGTGTACATAGTAAAGAGAGAGATTCATGACAGAGACAGCAAACGCTCGCGACCTATTTCGCGCTGCCTACGAACACCGCTACACTTGGGATGCCAACTTTCCTGGTTACAGTGCCGACATCGAACTCAAGCAAGGCGACGAAGTATACACGGGTAATGTTTCGATTAAGCCAGACATGACTGTGGAAGTGAGCGGCATTGCAGACGAGGAAGTGCAGCAAAGTGTCTACACTCAAATGCGGGACATTGTTACCCACCGCAAACGCTCAACATTTGAAAAATCTCACGGGAAAAACAACTTCACCCTCGGCGAGAAGGATGACACCGATGCTGTGGACATCTTGGTGCAAGGCGACTCGATGGGATCGAATTATAAAATCCGAGGTTTGTCAATTTGTCAAGTCAGCCGGGTGATGGGCCGCATGGCTTTCGTAATTGATACTCACAAAAGCCTAGAGACACCGGAAGGTTCCTTGGCTAGTCACTACGATGCTGTTTTCCGCAACCCAGAAACTAATGAAATCACCAGAGAACTCGAATTTGAAGACACTTTCGAGAAAATAGGTGACTATTATGTCATGACTAAGCAAGTAGTGCGATCGAAAGAACAAGGTCAACAGACAACAACCGAGTTCAACTACTCTAACGTCAAAATGCTGGAACCAGCAGTAGTTTAGAGCCCATCGAAAAACCTAATTTCCTAAATAAAACAGGTTTTTCGATTACCATATGAGCATCAACAGTAAGTAATTGTGCTATCCGCTAAACACTGGACAAAAGTGGACGAGATAGCCAGTCTAAGTCTTTAACTAGGCTACGTTAGTAAGGTCACGACACCTACGAGTGCTTTCCAGCTTGTAGCTATGTCGCCGGAGAT
>NZ_JBGJZU010000081.1:3946-27178 GCF_041354475.1 Microcoleus sp. | reverse complement strand
CCTTAGTAAGGGCGGGTGTAGGAATCGATGTCCCCCCCTGAGTAAGGGCGGGTGTAGGAATCGATGTCCCCCCCTGAGTAAGGGCGGGTGTAGGAATCGATGTCTCCTCCTGAGTAAGGGGGGGTGTAGGAATCGATGTCCCCCCCTTAGTAAGGGCGGGTGTAGGAATCGATGTCCCCCCCTGAGTAAGGGGGGGTGTAGGAATCGATGTCCCCCCCTTAGTAAGGGCGGGTGTAGGAATCGATGTCCCCCCCTGAGTAAGGGCGGGTGTAGGAATCGATGTCTCCTCCTGAGTAAGGGGGGGTGTAGGAATCGATGTCCCCCCCTTAGTAAGGGGGGGTGTAGGGGGGGTGTACAAAACTCGGTGTCCTTGGGAAATTCGATCGCTCTTGACTGTATCTGAACCGCTGACTAATGTAATTGGCAGTACAGTATGATCCAGTAGCGCTACTAGCGATCGAATCGGGCGCGGAAACTTTAAATCTCCGTCGGCCCACCGCATGAATCTTTTACCTTCCAATTTGTTAATCCACAGGGGCACAAGTTCCGCCAAAATATCCGCTGTCGTCCGCCCCGGAATTTTTTTAAGGACAAATACAAAATCGCCCTTATCTGTGGCGCGAACTTCCAAAGCCTCTATTTCCACACCCTGCTTTTTGGCAAAACCTTCGGCTGCTTTCGTCGGTTTCCCATCTTTAAAGGCCGAACTTGCGGGGGGGCCTTTTACCTCTTCTTCTCTGTCTAATTGTTGAAGTGGCAGTCCTGTTACGAGAACGGCCAAACGTCTCGGAGTTGCGTATACATGAACAGAGTCGTTTGTCAAGAATTGTTCCGCCAGGGTTGCAGGTATCAATCGCTGCCATTGTTGGGTACTATCGCAGACGAAGGAGGCGGGTAATTCTTCTGTACCGAGTTCTAATAAAAATGCAGCCATATCGCACCGTAATGGAATTTAGTTTAAGGTAATTTATCGGATCGCGCGTGGGCGTTGCCCTCCTACAGGATCGTATATCTCCAAAAGACTCAAAAATTCAGCATACCACGTAAAATCGGGGAGAAAGATCATATCTCAGCAGCACGTCAGGAACCTCAGCCTAAAGGCATGAGGCTTGAAAGAGAAATCTAGAAAGCCGTTCTGACCAGCCTAAGTACCTTGGGTACTACGTTTTTTGAGTCACGACACCCTGGGATGCGAAGCTAGTCAAGAGCTCTGTCGCTAGTGGTTAAACAGTCTTAATGTCACTGAGGCAGTGCTGCTAGCCGTGCGCAAGCTCATTAAACCTTGGCGAAGCTAACTTTACCCGAAAGGGATTGGAGACAACCCATTGGTGTCAACTTAAGGCCAAACCCTGTCACAGACTACTGTTTGACGATTAAGGCCAGATCCCCCCTAACCCCCCTTCCCAAGGGGGGGACAGGAGTCCGATCTTTCGTCCCCCTTCCCCCCTTGGGGGGGGCTAGGGGGGGGTGGGGATGCGAGGGGGATCTAGACTCAGGTAAAAACCAGATTTCTCAAGGCTTTCAGGCTTAAGTTGACACCTATGGAGACAACCATATCTCCACCGGAGGGGCAACCATACCCCTCTACCCCGCAAGGGGAAAATATAAAGCCGTCCACTGAAGGCGATGCACTGAGCGTAGCCGAAGGGACGGGGTTTCTACCCAATTTTCTGATGACTTTGGCCGAAAAACTAGCACAAGATTGGAAGTCTCGACTGGAAAAAGATTGCCAGGACGAAAATTCGAGCACTCACCAGAGTGTGGTTCGCTGGCTGTTGGGACACCAGCCAGATAGATTTGACACACTCCATCCTACTCAATTGGCGATCGCCACTGGGGCGATCGACTTTTTGTATCGAATTTTGATTTCTCGGTATCTGGGATTGCCACCAGAACAAGCTTACCGCAACTTGATCGGGCGACTGGGCGGTTTGGTGGTGTTGCGACAAAAAATCCAAGCGTGGGTGTCTTTGAGTCGCGACAGACAGCGCAGTGTGGTGGATGTGCTGCAAGAAGTGATCCAGGAAATGCTCAATTCCGATCGATATCTTCAGCAGCAAATCGCCTGGATTGCTGAATGTACCTCAGATAGACGCTTGCGAAATTCTTTGTTGCTAGCAACTGTAGAAGAATATTGTTTGCGCCCGATCCGCAACCAGCCCTTGCTGGTGTATCGTTTTGTCAACTACCTGCGGCGTTCCCAGCGGGGCGGCTTAACCCAAGTCCCAGCAGGAGACTGGGTGCGGCTGGTGTCGGAACAGGTACTACCGGATGATACAGATGAACCAGTCAGCCTACTAGACGAACAGGCGATGTCTGACTATCTTGAAACTCAAGCTTGGGAGGATCGGCAAGCTCAGCGGCAGATTGTCCAGGCAGAATTTGAGGCTTATTTGGCCGCCCAAGTCGATCCGCTGGCCTCTCAGTGGCTGCGGCTTTACCTGCAAGGGCGTTCCCAGGAAGCTATCGCCGAAGCTTTGAATGTTCCGATCAAGCAAATTTACCGCTTGCGAGAAAAAGTCAGCTACCACGCGATTCGGGTGTTCGCAGTCAAACAATCCCCCGAATTAGTCGCTAGTTGGCTGGAAACTTCTCTGCAAGAACACAGTTTGGGTTTGACTCCTAGTCAGTGGGAGCAATATTGGCAAAGCCTGACTGATGCTCAACGGCACTTGATAGAATCGCTCAAAGCAGGTAAAAGTGTAGAGACGATCGCCTCTGAACTGAAATTGAAAACCAATCAGGTCATCGGCGAGTGGACTAAACTCTATTTAGCTGCTCAATCTCTCCGCAACGATCGCTCCTGAATCTGTTGCAGACCATTGCTAATAGTTAATTATTTGTAACATTTTGCTTCTATGCTCGATACAAATCAGTTCCCGATCCGGTGTCTTTTCTGTGAATTGCTAAATTGAAAGTGACCCGATCGCGATCGCAGGCCTTAATTGTCAGCAATTAACTGCGACTCTTGCTTGGTAGGATAAGATACTAGCAGCACGATCGACTTCTCAGGATTTTCTACCTAATCCTAAATTAACTATTACACTCACGTATTTAGCAAGCAACGCCTCCGCGCGATGCTGCCAAATGTGGGCCCTGACAAATAATGATTTGAAGTCAATTGAAGCGGTTGTCTATAAATTATTCAGTTGTGGTGCATATTTAAAACTTGTGAATTAGTCACAAAACCCTATTAAGGACGATCGATCCTAGGGGGGACTTGGACTCACGATTTTTATTCAAAAGAACATTCAGCTTTCAGACTTCTGCCCTGTCAGGGAAGTTACAGCGTTTAATTTGATGGATGAGGTTGGTGTGTCGCAAAAAGCGCGATCGCGCTTGTCCCCGACTATTACTTATTGACTAATGGTATACACATCTCCAACAAACTCAGCGACGGTCATCAACACCGATCGAATATTTCCATTAATCGATACGGTTGTCCCCTTTGAAGCCTGTCTCTACTATCAAGTTTTGCCTCTATCTCTAGAAGGTAATATATTAAAACTGGGTGTAGTCGATCTACAAGATGACTCGGCTTTAGACTATGTACAGAGAATTTTAGCTTACATGAATTGCTCTGTTACCACGGAGCAACTTTCATCAGAAACCCAGCACTCAATGCTCTCAGCGTACTTGCTGCACGCTAACCAACCAAGAGAAGCAGTGCCCACAGCCACCACAGCAGCTTCTATCCAGACGAATCCCACTCTGGAGAACAAGACAACGTTAAATTCCCCCCCAAAAGTAGAAACAGTGCAGTCAGGGCCAGAACCCGAACCTCCTACCAGGTTGGGCTTAAAACCTGCGCCAAAAGTAATTAAACCAGTTTCTTCTGAGGTTTCCTACCCAGAAATTCGGTTGCAAGTTTTGGAGATAGAACCCTTGCACTTGTCAAGTCCCATGGAACATTTGGCAAAATTACCCGCGCGACAATTGCTGCATGAATTGCTGGGCAAAATATTACTAGAAGGTATCGGCCGCCTGTTTTTTGAGCGACAGCCGTTGCAAGGCCGGATTCTGTGGAGTCAAGACGGCATTTTGAAATCAATGCTTGAAGATATCAATCCCCTATTGTTTCAAGAAGTCATCGACGAGTTGA
Source organism: Microcoleus sp. (assembly GCF_041354475.1). NCBI lineage: Bacteria > Bacillati > Cyanobacteriota > Cyanophyceae > Oscillatoriales > Microcoleaceae > Microcoleus > Microcoleus sp. The sequence goes on along the minus strand of NZ_JBGJZU010000081.1, from coordinate 23,076 downwards.
AGCGGGTGACAGATATGCCTGTGAGTCGGGTAGAACACATAGAACAGGTGGAAGTTGAGCGAATTTATCAAGAAACTCATTTGTTATTGCGCTTGCGGGTGATGCCTACCAACGGTGGCGAAGAAGCAACGCTGCAAGTGTTGCGGGGGGCTGCTTTGAGGTTTTATGAGCAGCAACAGTTGTCTAATTTGAGTCGGGATGCACTAAAATTAGCTCAGGAATTGCAGCGAAAAGTAAATCAAATTCGCGATCGCACTCGACTTGCTCCCTTACCCTTAGATGGTTTACCGGCCTTGGAAAAGGTAATTAGAAATGTTGACGATCAAATAGAAGCCTTGATGCACCAACACCATCTTGAATAATAATATATAGCCTTTCTCAGTAATATGAGGTGCTCTCAATATCAAATCCGTTGACATAGGAATTATTATTTCTCTCTTCTCTTTCTCTGTGTCCTCTGTGTCCTAGTAAGGTTTAATCATTCCCATACAACCGGAATTGATATAACTGGTTCCGAGGAAGAGCCTGGGAACCGATGTCACTGTTGCTCTGCCTCGCCCCAAGCTACCACGAAAACAGGAGGCACAGCCAAAGCATCTGGGTTTCTAGGAACAGCCTAGGAACCAATACACCAGTACATCATCAGTGCTCGAAAACATCTTTGTATTGCAATAAATCCAAACTTACAAAAACGGGCAAACACTGAAAACATTGCTGTGCAACTTCCCAACGTTCCTCTCGCTGCAACATCGCCATCAACTTCTGTTTAGCACTCAACAAATAGAGGACATCGTTCCCAGCATATCGCAGTTGTTCCTCTGAAAGATTGTCAAAATTTCCCCAATCGGAACTTTGAGAAGTTTTATTTAATTCTACCTTTTCCAGTTCAAGAATTACTTCTTTCAGTCCGTGTCTGTTGGTATAAGTTCTCGCAAGTTTACTAGCTATTTTATTGCAGAAAACCGGGGCAATGTCAATCCCTAAATTGTAACGCATTGTTGCCATATCGAAGCGAGCAAAGTGAAATACTTTTTCAATATTCTCAGCTTCCATTAATTTCTTTAAATTCGGCGCTTCTTTTTGGCCTTTAGCAATTTTGATCGCGACAACTTTACCTTCCGGGTTGCACAACTGCACCAAACACAGGCGATCGCGCCAGGGCATCAAACCCATGGTTTCGGTATCAACAGCGATCGCCCCTGCGGTCAAATAGTAAGATAAGAGAGAATCGGGCAGATCGCGATCGCACACTTGAAAATTAGGAAATTCCATTATTGAGAATTGGTAATTGGGCATGGGGCATGGGGCATGGGGCATTGGGAATGGGGCATGGGGCATTGGGCATTGGTCATTGGGCATTTGCAGTTAAATTAAAACTTTCTTCCTTCTTCCTTCTTCCTTCTTCCTTCTTTTCCCCCCTTGGGGGGGGTAGGGGGGGGTTCTTATCGACTGCGGACAAAAAGCTGAGTAAAATAATACTCCCCTTTCGCATTTTTCGCAATCCCAATCCCAGTCAAATTAAACTGACCCTCCATATTCTTACGGTGTCCGTCACTCTTAATCCAACCATCAACAGCATTGCGTACCGGGTCACTGAAGCCCATATTGTAAGCCACATTTTCAGCTACACTTTGATAGGGAATCGAGATCGCCTTAGCCCGTCCCTCAAACCCGTCGTGGCTAAACTTAACCTTCCCACTCGCCATATTTTCGCTATGAATCCTAGCTTGCTTAGTAATTCGCGGATCGATACTAAGTGGGGGCAACTTCTTAGATGCTCGATATTGATTAATCTGTTGGTTTACCGCTGTTTCTAAATCAGCAATTGAGCTAGAAGCCAGATTAGTATTCATGGAATTTTGTGGTGGCGATTCTGTAGGAATAACTTGGGAACAATTAGGCAGGATTGCTAGGAATACTAGAGACATTAAAACCAAAGATTTGTACATTACTTACAACAATAAATAAACTAAATTGTTAGATTATGTCCGGTTAATCACTCTTTCAGTCTCGCGTTGCGCGGACTTCGTTTGTGTAGACGCGGTTTCAACCGCCTGGTAATCTTAACCGGACATAATCTTACTAATTCCTACAGAGCGATCGCCCAAAATTCCGTTAAACTAGATATTCAGAACCTTCGCCACAGTCTGCACATCCTTGTCACCGCGTCCAGAACAGTTAAGCACAATCCGCGGATTACCTGTCAACTGCGGACAAAGAGTCTCCAAAAAGGCGATCGCATGAGCAGTTTCCAAAGCCGGAATAATCCCCTCCAACTGCGACAACCGTTGAAAAGCATCCAAAGCTTGTGCATCAGTAACACTGTAATATTCAGCCCTACCAACATCCTTCAAATAACTATGTTCCGGCCCCACACCAGGATAATCCAAACCTGCACTAATCGAATGAGGCTCAATGACTTGGCCCTCATTATCCTGCAACAAATAACTCATCGCCCCGTGCAGAACACCCACAGTTCCCTTAGTCAAAGTAGCCGCGTGTTTATCAGTTTCCACACCTTCGCCCGCCGCTTCAACACCAATTAACCGCACAGTTTCTTCCCCAACAAACTCATGGAAAAGACCCATAGCATTGGAACCCCCGCCCACACAAGCTAATAAGATATCCGGCAAACCATTCCACTTTTCTAGACACTGACTGCGGGTTTCTTCACCGATAATCGCATGGAAATCACGAACCATCATCGGGTAAGGATGGGGCCCCGCTACGGAACCGAGAATATAATGAGTTGTTTCGACATTTGTTACCCAATCGCGAATCGCTTCGGAAGTAGCATCTTTCAGGGTTCCCGTACCAGCAGAAACACCGCGAACTTCCGCACCCATCAAGCGCATTCTAAACACATTTAAAGCCTGTCTTTCCATGTCATGAACGCCCATGTAGACAACGCATTGGATACCGAAACGAGCGCAAACAGTGGCAGTAGCAACACCATGTTGACCGGCTCCTGTTTCGGCAATCACGCGCTTTTTGCCCATGCGTTTTGCGAGCAATGCTTGAGCCAAAGCATTGTTAATTTTGTGAGCACCAGTGTGGTTTAAGTCTTCGCGTTTGAGGTAAATTTGCGGGCCAGTTCCGTCTGGTTTAGCGTAGTGTTCGGTGAGGCGTTCGGCGAAATATAAGGGACTGGGGCGGCCTACATAATCCTTGAGTAATTGTTGGAGTTGCTGTTGAAATTCGGGCTCGCTGCGGTATTTGTGGAAAGCGGCTTCTAGCTCGAATAAAGCCGGCATCAGGGTTTCGGGGACATATTTGCCGCCGAATTTGCCAAATCTGCCGAGGGAGTCGGGGCGTTGGGCGGTGGTTTCGGTGGTGAGACGCAGGGGTGTGACTGTCACGGACTTTGTGGGGATAATGGGACAGATTTTATTATATCTAGTCGATGGGGCGGTGGGCGATCGGGTAATTTTGCGAGGGCTGCAAAAAATCGCTGGGATGGCGGAAGTTGGTTCTAGCCTTCGATATATTGCTCTGTAAGGGTTTCAGCGATTTTTATTGTGGGTGACAGCTTGTTTTTAGAGAGATTTTTGGGAGTCCTCGCAAACGGCCTCTGGACACGTTGCGCTGTATGGGGTGTATAATGAAGCTCTCCCCACTCGCTGGGGAAACTAATTGAATGGAAACACGAGAGAGAGGATTAGTCACTCTTAACGTTCCTTGTGTTGGAGGTGCACTCCCCACTCGCTGGGGAAACTAATTGAATGGAAACTATCTTTGTCACATGGTGTTGGACAACAACTTCTTCGGTAGCTCCCCACTCGCTGGGGAAACTAATTGAATGGAAACTGTACTGGGTTGTGTTCCTATACCCACAAACACTCACGTAGTCGTACCCTCCCCACTCGCTGGGGAAACTAATTGAATGGAAACTTTACCAATGCAATTTGATATTCTACGTGTTCATGTCTCCCCACTCGCTGGGGAAACTAATTGAATGGAAACCTAAAAGCTTTTAAAACTTGACCGACTTTTGCTTTTTTGTTGCGGCTCCCCACTCGCTGGGGAAACTAATTGAATGGAAACCGCAAATACAGCTTTGTCCCAGTTTTTAACTTCTTGATATTGGGGACTCCCCACTCGCTGGGGAAACTAATTGAATGGAAACGGCACTGGCGCAGGCTTTGTAGCAGGCGCCCCACTCGCTGGGGAAACTAATTGAATGGAAACGTTCGTTCGTTCCCGAGAACGATATACGCATTGCATTTCGAGCAGTCCCCACTCGTTGGGGAAACTAATTGAATGGAAACTTAACAATTATAAATTCTGTTCTTGCTAATCCAACGCAATTTTGTCCTTGGGCGGGGGCGGGTTTATTATATTTTTGGTTTCCGACGTAGACTATTTGTAAAACCCGCCCCTACATGACCTGTAGGGGCGGGTTTTACGAATAATATTTAATACCAACAAACAATCTAGATAAACCCGCCCCCACACAACCGATAATCTAGATTAACCTCATGTGCGATCTATAAAAAAGCTACAATCAGCTATAAATTAGCTGTTTCCGCCAATAGTTCCGATTCCTCAATCATCGTTGATTCCGACTCAGTACCCAACTCACCATCTTCGACAGTAATTCCTAATTTAAAACCCAACGCTTCAAGCAACTCTACAAAACAGTAAATTTCCGAACCTGAACTTGCTGTTAACATTTTATCAAGCCTTTCATGATATTGCTTAGCCGAATCCGAAAGAGCATTCATCCTGATTCGAGCTTCAATTACCTTTCTAATTGCATTTCTGAGCAATTCAGGTTCAGCATCTTTCTCTTCCAAGATAGCTTCAAGATACCCAGCAGATTCTTCCGGCTCTTTCAGAGATTCAATGAGGTACTCGCGGTAGCTATCACTCCTAGGCATTTTCACATTGTTCATAATCTTTCCAGTATTCTATAGCTTGTTGAATGTTTTTTTCTTGGGTGCTTTTATCCCCAGCTATGAGGATTACCACAATTGTCAAACCAACTTGTCCGAAGTAGACGCGGTAGCCTGGGCCATAATTAATTCTGAGTTCAAAAACTCCTTCTCCCACCGACTTAAAATCTCCGAGATTACCTTGCTCAACTCGGTCAAGCCTAGACTTGATTCTAACTCTAACATTCCGATCGCGCAGGGAATCAAGCCACTCAGTAAATGGCGCTCTACCCCTCTGCTGTAGTGTAACGTCGAATTTCCCTGGGTTCTACTTCCATGATTTTATCACACTCGATCGGCAATTTCTATAATAGGGCGATTAGGAGTACATTCAGCGCCCAACTCACCATCTTCCACAGTAACTTCTAATTTAAACCCCAACGCTTCAAGCAACTCTACAAAACAGTAAATTTCCGAACCTGAACTTGCTGTCAGCATTTTATCAAGCTTTTCCCATTGAAGTTTAGCCGACTCCGATAAATTGTGGAACTTGAGCCGAGAATCTATAACATCTTTCAGTACCATCTGAAGCAATTTAGGTTCATCGCTTGCTTCTGTCAATGTCACCTCGATATAACCTGCTGCTTCTTGGGCATTTCTCAGAGATGCAATCAGCAATTCTTGGTAACTTCTACTCGTTGGTGCTTTCACGTTGTTCATAATCTCTCCAATATTGAATAGCTTTGCCAATATCTCGCTCTTGAGTGCTTTTATCTCCACCAATTAGTAGAATTACAATTGTCAGCCCGACTTGTCCAAACTAAAGCCGATACCCAGGCCCAAAGTCAATTTTGAGTTCAAAAACTCCTTCTCCCACGGACTTACAATCTCCTAGATTACCAGTCATGACTCGCTTAAGCCTTAATCGAATCTTGTTTTTGCCGGTGGTATCCCGGAGCGAATTATACCAATCTTCAAAAGGATCTGTTATGTGATATGTTAAATTTATTGAAGAACGCAACAATTGGCTCATTCAATCGTAGTAAACTAAAAGCAGAGACCGACAATTTTACTCTTAGCGAATCTCACTTGTTTCAATTATTACTACCAAACAGGAAACCAAAATAGTGGATATCGACATTCGTTATAAACCTTCCTTTGCCACAATTTTTCTGACTCTCGAACCTGGAGAAAGCATTATTGCTGAATCAGGAGCGATGATAGCAATGGATGCAGCACTCACGATGAAAACAGAATTTAATGGAGGTTTTTTGTCAGGTCTATTGAAAAAGTTTTTTGGTGGTGAATCGCTATTCGTCAATCGATTTACTAATCCAACACGGCAGTCTCTCCAAGTCGTTCTTTCTCAATCGACAATCGGAGATATTGCCGAAGCTCAAGTCTACGAAAATAACCTGTGCTTTCAACCCGGTGCTTATATTGCTAGTACCCCCGATATCAAATTAGGCGTGCGCTGGGCTGGATTGGCAAGTTGGTTTTCGGGAGAAGGTTTATTTAAATTGCAAGCCAGCGGAAAGGGAACAGTATTTTTTGGTGCCTATGGTGGTTTGACTAGCAAGCAAATTAATGGAGACTTCATTGTCGATACAGGCCATTTAGTAGCTTACGAATCGGGAATGAAAATGTCGGTAAAAATGGCAGGCGGATTATTAGGTTCGATTACATCCGGGGAAGGGTTTGTGAATAAAGTGACGGGGAAGGGAACGATTTACTTGCAATCCAGAAGTATCGATGGTTTGGTGCAGTTTTTATCAAGTAAAGTTTGAGTTTCGAGCGAATATATCCATTACCTACTACCGAATATGAAAATTGAACTTTTACAACAACCCGACAGCACAATCGCCCGTATCACTCTAAATGCAGGTGAAGAAATCGTTGCCGAGGCAGGTGCAATGGTGGCAATGAGTGGCAATCTACAAGCAAGTACAACATTGCGCCAAGGCAAAGGTGGCGGTATTTTCGGCGGACTCAAACGAATGATTGCCGGAGAGTCGCTATTTTTAAGTGTATTTCGATCGCCAACACCCGAAAATACATTGTTTTTAGCACCCAAAATGTTGGGCGATATGCTGCACTATCAAATGGGCAAAAGTGGCTTAGTAGTACAAGCCGGTTCTTATTTAGCTAGCACATCAGATGTTAATATTGACTTGGGTTTTCAAGGCTTCAAATCGATGTTTTCTGGAGAAAGTATCTTCTGGCTAGATATGGGGGGTCAAGGAGACGTACTATTGAGTTCCTTCGGCGCAATTTACGAAGTTTCAGTCAAAGGAGAATACATTGTTGATACAGGTCATATTGTCGCCTTTGAGAAAAGTTTAAAGTTTGAAATTACTAAACCTCCAGGAAGTAGTTGGTTGAGTACATTTCTCGGTGGAGAAGGTTTAGTTTGTCGATTTAAAGGTAAGGGTCGCCTGTTCTGCCAAACTCACAATACCACAGCATTCGGTCGAGCCGTCGGCAGTCGTTTACCTCCCAGGTAAGCTGTGTTGCATCTAGATTACCTATCGTATTGGAGAGTCCGATGGGAGAAGAGGAGAGGGGGAGAAAATTTAACGCTTTTCCCACGAAGATTAAAGTATGCAATTTAAATGCAAGACAGCGTAAGGTGCGTCGCCATCTATAATCTGCAATTTTTATCCAAGATATCGCAGCGACGCACCCTACCAAACTATCAACTGCCAACTGTCGTAAACTATCAACTTTATATGCCTAAAAACATCTCATATACAATCGAACATTCTCCATCCTATGCCCAACTAAAACTCAAAATTCCTGCTAACCAAACGGTGTTGGTAGAATCTTCGGGCATGGCAGCGATGGATAGTCACATCACCCTGAAATCAAAAATCAAAGGAGGTTTAATGAAAGGCCTCACGCGAATGTTCGCAGGTGAGTCTTTGTTTATCAGCGAATTTACTTCACCGGAACGTTCTGGAACACTTTACGTTTCCCCTGGAGTTCCCGGCGATATTCAACATTATCACCTCGATGGAAATTGTTTGATGATGCAATCTTCTGCTTTTGTGGCATCGAGTCCTACTGTAGACCTTGATACTAAATTTCAGGGGTTAAAAGGTTTCTTTAGTGGCGAATCATTGTTTTTTCTGAAAGCAACTGGACAAGGTGATATTTGGTTTAATTCCTATGGCGCAATCCTGGAAATTCCAGTTAATGGAAGTTATATCGTGGACACCGGTTATATCGTCGCTTTTGAGGATACGCTGAAGTATAATGTTGAAGTCATGGGTGGACTATCTTGGAAAAACTTGAGAACGGGAATTTTAGGTGGAGAAGGCTTAGTTTGTCGCTTCAGTGGACAGGGGAAACTGTGGATACAGTCTCGCAATCTGTTTCCTCTGATTAATTTTTTAAATCCCTTCCGACCGACAAAGAACGATTAGTTCGGTGCTTTTGCATAGCATATTCCATGTATAGCAGTCCTAAATGAGTCGTAAAGTTTTTTACCCCACCCCAACCCTCCCCTTATTAAGGTCCGGGAGTAAGAAATTCACAAATGATTTAGGATTGCTATATATGTGATACACACAATGTTGCGAGATCCAGTGTAAGGTGCGTCGCTATCTATAATCTGCAAGTTTGATCCAAGATATCGCAGCGACGCACCCTACAAACTCACGCAAGTCAATCCAAAATCTAAAATCTAAAATCTAAAATCGAATGACCGATCGCAATCCACCCACAAGTAACAAACAACTGCTAGCCCTATTGGGGATTTTTGTAGCCTTAGTCTGTTTATTGCTTTGGGGAAGCATCAAACTGCTAGATGGGCTGATTTTATTGATTCCTCCCGAACTCGAACAGCGTTTGGGGGCGTTAGTTATCCCAGCTTACGAACGTCTTGCGGAATCTTCTCCAGCACAAGATACCCTTAATCAACTTCTCGATCGCCTGGAAACTAAATTACCTAAACAAAAAAATATCGATCGCAATTATCGCCTACTTTACATTCCCGATGATACTGTAAACGCGCTAGCCTTACCTGGAGATACAATTGTTGTTTATCGCGGTTTAATACAGCAATTGGAATCGGAAAACGAGTTGATGATGATCTTAGGTCATGAGTTGGGTCATTTCGCCCATCGCGATCATTTGCGGGGAATTGGACGGGGATTGGCGGTACAATTTGTGGTCGCGGTGTTTGTAGGCGATGGAGGTGGGTTGGTGAATGTTGCCGCTGCGATCGCATCCAATTTAAGCAAAGCCCAATTTTCGCGCAGTCAGGAAGCCCAAGCCGATGAATTTGGCTTACAACTCCTGATTTCCCATTACGGGCACGCGGCAGGTGCAGCAGACTTTTTCCAGCGATTAGCGCGACAATCTCGTTTAGATATTGCTTTGTTATCGACTCATCCGGCACCAGGCGATCGCAGTTTAACGTTAACACAAACGATCGCCCAACGTCGCTATCCGATTCAAGAGCGATCGCCTTTACCCGCAATACTCAAAAGCGATTGATAACAATCAGATACTTAATAATTCCCGCTCTCCCTTGATGGGCTAATACAATAGCTATAATATCAGAGTCTAAACGAGCGATCGCAACCTTACACCAATCCGCTAAAACTAGAAATACCCGTAAAATAAACTCAGTAATTATAACATATGGCAGCATCCAATCGCAAAAATTCTGACAACAAAACAACCGACGGTAAACGAATTGTTTACTCCGAATTTGGCAACATAGACAACTCCGCAGCCCTCCAACGAGGCATACAAGAAATTCCCCCAAATCAACAAAACCTAAAAATCGAAGCATCCCGAAAAGGACGCGGTGGCAAAACAGTTACAGTCATCAGCGGATTTCAAGAAAAACCCGAAACTTTAGCAACTTTAGCAAAACAGCTAAAAGCCCAATGTGGCACGGGCGGTACAGTTAAGGATAATGAAATCGAAATTCAAGGCGAACACAAGCAAAAACTGCTCGAAATTATCACAAAATTAGGCTATAAAGCTAAAATTAGTGGAGGGTAAATTAGTAGGGGTGGGTTTATGAGATACTTAGTTTTCAACAGAGATGGTTGGTAAAACCCGCCCCTACATCGCGCAAATCAGACAAGAACCAATCCACCAGAAATGATCTTACAAATTACCGCCGAGTTTAATGTATACTAGACCCTTAGCCCGCTTGATCGAACAATTGCAGCGCTTGCCAGGAATCGGCCCAAAAAGTGCCCAGAGACTCGCCTTACATATTCTCAAACGACCCTATGAAGAAGTGCAAACCCTGGCTCAATCCTTAATTGATGCCAAACAGCAGGTAGGATTTTGTCAAGTGTGCTTTCACTTATCTGCTGAACCTGTTTGCGAAATTTGTCACAATCCCAACCGTGACAATTCTACCATTTGCGTAGTCTCAGAATCCCGCGATGTGATTGCGTTGGAAAAAACACGGGAATACGGAGGTAAATATCATGTTATCGGCGGTGTCATCTCCCCCATGGATGGAATTGGTCCGGAACAATTGAACATTCAACCATTAGTCAGGCGCGTTAGTCAACAAAAGATTGAGGAAGTAATTATTGCGATTAGTCCCAGTGTGGAAGGTGAGACGACTACGCTTTATATTGGCCGTTTATTGAAGCCTTTTACACGGGTGACTCGCATTGCTTTTGGTTTGCCTATGGGGGGAGATTTGGAGTATGCTGATGAGGTGACTTTGGCCCGCGCTTTGGAGGGAAGGAGGGAGTTTGATTAGTTGAATATGGGTAAGAGAAACGAACCGCGAAGACGCGAAGGACACGAAGGAAGAAAGAGAAGTGATGAGGATGAGTTTATAATTGATTTGTCTAATTCAAAGTTAAACTAAGTAAAGTTACCAAAAGTGAAAAATCATGGCTAAATTCGATCGCCCTTTAAGTTACCCCACAACGCGCAAAATCGACCAAACTGATGACTACCACGGTGTCCCAGTATCGGACCCCTACAGATGGCTGGAAAATCCCGACTCTGAGGAAACCCAGGCTTGGGTGGAAGCCCAAAACGCAGTCACTTTTGGCTATCTCCAGGAAATTCCGGCTAGGGAAAAAATTAAGCAGCGACTGACTCAGCTTTGGAATTACGAAAGATATGGCATACCTTTTAAAGAGGGCGATCGCTATTTTTATTACAAAAATGACGGTCTACAAAATCAATCTATTCTCTATACTTTAACATCCCTTGATGGTGAACCGCAAGTATTAATTGACCCTAATACTTTGTCGGAAGATGGTACTGTTGCTTTGGGTGGTATTGCTATTAGTGAAGATGGCAAATTTATGGCCTATGGTTTGTCTACTTCCGGTTCCGATTGGCAAGATTGGAAAGTTCGGGATGTCGAAACTGGCGCAGATTTATCAGACCATTTAAATTGGCTTAAATTCTCCGGCGCATCTTGGACTCACGACGGTAAAGGCTTTTTTTACAGTCGCTACGATGAACCTAATGAAAAAAGCAAGCATGAAGATGTTAATTATTACCAAAAACTGTTTTACCACAGGCTAGGCACTCCTCAATCGGAAGATGTCTTAATTTACGATCGCCCTGACCAAAAAGAATGGGGATTTAGTGCTGACGTTACTGAAGATGGCAAATATTTAATTATTTCAGTTTGGCGCGGTACTGACCCCCAAAATCTGATTTTTTACAAAGATTTAACCGCCCCAGAATCTGCTGTTGTAGAACTTATTAACGAATTTGAGGCGGAGTACAATTTTATCGACAATGATGGCTCTGTTTTCTGGTTTAAAACCGATTTGAATGCACCGCTAGGCCGCGTAATTGCGATCGACATCAACAACCCCCCAGCGCCATCCCTGGATAAGGAAGGGATTCAGGGGGGGTTCACAGAAATTATCGCCGAAGCAGCCGAAACCCTTGAAGGAATTGGCATCCTCAACAATCAATTTGTCACTTCCTACCTGAAAGATGCCTATACCCAACTTAAAATCTTCAATTTAGATGGCTCTTTCGTGCGACAAATTGCCTTGCCCGGAATTGGTTCGGCCGGAGGATTTGGCGGTAAGCGTTACGAAACTGAAACTTTTTATGCTTACACCAGTTTTACCACGCCTAATACCATTTACAGCTACAATATGCTGACAGATGAGAGCAAAATTTACCGCCAGCCAAAGGTAGATTTTAACCCGGATGATTACGAGACAAAGCAAGTATTTTATCCCAGCAAAGATGGTACCGAAGTACCGATGTTTATCACTCACAAAAAAGGTTTGCAGCTAGATGGTAATAACCCCACGTATCTTTACGGCTACGGTGGTTTTAGCATATCCCTAACTCCCAGTTTTTCTGTTAGCAGAGTTGTGTGGTTGGAGATGGGTGGGGTTTATGTGACAGCTTGTTTGCGGGGTGGTGGTGAATACGGCGAAGCATGGCACCAAGCAGGGACGAAGTTGAACAAACAAAATGTGTTTGATGATTTTATCAGCGCGGCCGAATGGTTGATCGCAAACAAATACACTCAGCCAGCAAAATTGGCGATCGCAGGTGGTAGTAATGGTGGTTTATTGGTGGGAGCCTGCATGACTCAGCGGCCTGAGTTGTTCGGTGCAGCATTGCCCGCTGTGGGTGTGATGGATATGTTGCGCTTTCACAAGTTTACCATTGGTTGGGCTTGGACTTCCGAATATGGTTCGCCGGAAAATGCAGCAGAATTTCCCACAATTTATGGCTATTCTCCCTTGCACAATCTTAAACCGGGTACGGCTTATCCGGCGACGATGATTACCACAGCAGATCATGACGATCGCGTTGTTCCCGCTCACAGTTTCAAGTTTGCTTCGGCTTTGCAAGAAATGCACGGGGGAGAAAAACCGGTGTTGATTCGCATTGAAACTAAGGCTGGGCACGGTGCTGGTAAACCTACGGCGAAAGTGATTGAAGAATTGGCTGATGAATGGGCTTTTTTGGTGCGGGAACTGAGTATTAACGCTTAGAAAGCCAGCGCTTGAGGGTGCGATCGCCTCTAGCAATCTCAAATCCGGGTATCATACCCCCCTTGATGCCGATCGCCCTTGTAGCCCTTGTAGAGTAAGTCATACCAATTTCATAAAGTAGCGTTAGATATTACCCCCCCAACCCCCCCTTGCTAAGGGGGGGCTAAGACTTCATCAATAGCACATCTTTAGAAAAATGGTATCGCTGAACAATTCTCGCCAACCACACAAAGATGCGACAAGGGACGCCGTTTTGCGGCAGGATAAACGGGGTAGCAAACCCGGATTTGATATTACAGTTAAGGAAACTTTACAGCATTGTGCTTTGAGATCCCGGACAACTTTTACCAAGTCGGGGATCTCGCTATTTTTAATTTACAGTGGGGAATTGTGGGTTTGTTAATTTTTTCACTATTTAATTGTAAATTTTCAATTTATATGATAATATTCACCATTAATTATGGTAATTATAAACTATATAACTATTAAACTATTAATTGTCAACGCCTATATTTTTTGACAGTGATTTAACTCTTCACATTCTTTATTTTAAAAATATTTTCCCTCCATGTTGAGCGAGGTAATGTAAATATAAACACACTGAAAATAATTGCGAGTTCGCAATTACTGAAAGTTGTTCGCACGTATTGAGCTAATTATCGATCGCCCCCTTAAAGCTCTGTCACCCTTGCAAAATCAAGACTTTAGCTACATTTTCAACACTTATAAGTGCTGAATTTTCTCAGATTTAGGGTGATTTTTTGTCTGAGGCGATCGGATTTATCCGATCGCACTTTCTGTATAAAGTTTACTTATTTGAAATAACTAAATAGTAGAAAACACGTAAGTATTTTATAGTTGATCACAATTTGTTACAAAACTTAATACTTTATTGTTTGTCGATTTTTCTAAGATCGGTTAGCTTAAACGAGGCAATTAATTCGATCGGAAATGAATTCTACGAGCAAGTACATTATGTCTACCGTGAAAACACGCAATAATCAAAAAACTGTGAGTAACATCTCATGGGGAAGTTCCAGCTTGGGAGCAAAATCACAAGAGAGCAAAGATCTAGTAATTTTTGACTCGCAAGTAGACAACTATCAACAATTAGTCAACGGAGTTAAAGCGGGATTTGAAGTAATTGCGATCGATCTATTCCGAGATGGCATAGCACAAATCAGTGAAATTTTGGGCGATCGCCACAACATCAACAACATTCACATAATCTCTCACGGCGAAGCAGCAGCACTAAAACTTGGCTCAACAGAACTCAATATTCACAACATAGAAACCTACAGCAGCCAATTGCAGCAGTGGGGAAAAGCACTCAACAAAGCAGCCAGCATTCTACTGTATGGCTGTAACATAGCCGCCAGCGAATCCGGCATTAAATTTATACAAAAAATCAGCGAAATAACTGGCGCAAATATTGCCGCTTCCAACAACCTCACAGGAAGCGCAGCACTAGGAGGCGACTGGGAATTAGAAATTACTACAGGAAAAATCAATACCGAAATAGCCTTTGAAAAACAAGTCCTAGAAGACTACCCATCAGTCCTAGCTACCTTAGTCACCGAAGAATTTAAAAACGATACAGTAATCGGGCCTTGGATCTATGGAATTTCTGGCACTTCTGCTAACCCAGGCTTAACCGCAGGTGCCGTCAACCCCAACGGCATTATTCCCAATGTAGGGCTTGGCGATACAGTCGGCTCAGGCGCTTTGAGATTAACCTCAAACAAGCAAAACCAAGCTGCTTTTGTCCTCTACAACAACCCGATCTCTTCTACTGATGGTATAAGAGTTACCTTTGATTTTTTTGCCTATGGAGCACAAGCTTCCATTGCTGCCGATGGCCTGAGTTTTTTCCTGATTGACGGAACAGCGACACCAACAAAAGCTGGAGGCTTTGGTGGATCTCTTGGCTATGCTCCCAATCTTAATTCCGCCTCACCAGGTATTTCAGGAGGTTATTTAGGTGTCGGATTAGACGAATATGGTTTTTTTTCCAATCGGCAATCAGACCCAGACCCCGTAACTGGGCAATCAAACCCAAATGGGCGTGTGCGCGGTCCCGTAGCTCCTGGAGATTTTGACGGTCGTCTAAGCGACACAGTAGCAGTTCGAGGTAGCGAAAGCAAAACCTATAACTTTTTAAGTTCTAGCTTGTTAAGTAATAATTTGACTGGCGTTTCCATTGAGATAGACAATCAAACTGCAACCAGTCGGACTGATGCTAATACTAAAAGAAGCGTCCAAATTACATTATTTCCGGCGGCAGCAGAACCTAACGGTCGTCTTGCAGTTGCCATAGACTTAAATAGCAATGGCACCTTCGATCCGGGCGAAACACTGATCGACATCTCAAATTTGATAGCCACAAACGGAGCAGTGCCACCTACTTTTAAATTTGGCTTTGCTGGTTCCACAGGTACAGACATAAACACTCACGAACTTAACAATCTCCTAGTCGAAAGTATAGATACTCCTAAACTCCAAGCCGACGTTTCCATTGCCAAACAAGGACCCCAGGTTGCCGCCCTAGGTAGCGCGATTACCTACACAATTACCTCCACTAATATAGGACCAAGTACCAGCGACGCCAAAGATGTCCTAATTCAAGATATCCTGCCCCCAGGTTTAACAGGAGTCACCCCATCCAACAACGGCACATACAACCCCACAACCAGGACTGTCTCGTGGCCAGTGATTCCGACTTTGACCAGCGGTGGTAGCGTCACTTACACCATCACCGCCATAGCTCCAGCCACACCCACCACCATCACTAACGTCGCTTACAGTAATTCCAGCACTTTCGATCCCGTTTTTGCGAACAATAATACTTCGCTACCAACCTCTAGGGCCATCACTACAATAACTGCTATTGCTGACCTAGCTACCACCAAAGACGGGACTAATAGTGCTCCATCGGGCTCCACCGTCAGTTATACAATCACCACAAAAAACAACGGGCCGAACACCGCCGATAACGTCACCATCACCGACAGCATCATTCCCGGCTTAACAGGAGTAGTTGTATCCGACAACGGTACTTACAACAGCACTACGGGGATAGTCACCTTCCCCCTAGCCACCTTAACCAATCAAGCCAGCACCACCCGCACCATCAGCTTCATCGCACCCACAGGAGTCAGCGTCTCCAACACCGCCAGCAGTAGCTCCAGTGCGCTAGATCTCACTCCCAGCAATAACGCTGCTACAGTCACCACCGCTCTGACACCGAGCGCCGATGTCGTCACCACCAAAACCGGGACGAATAGTGCAGCACCAGGTGCCACCGTCAGTTATACAATCACCACACAAAACAACGGGCCGAACACCGCCGATAACGTCACCATCACCGACAGCATCATTCCCGGCTTAACAGGAGTAGTTGTATCCGACAACGGTACCTACAACAGCACTACAGGGATAGTCACCTTCCCCCTAGCCACCTTAACCAATCAAGCCAGCACTACTCGCAGCATCAGCTTCGTCGCACCAGCAGGAGTCAGCGTATCGAATATTGCCAGCAGTAGCTCCAGTACCCCAGACCCCACTTCCAGTAACAACGACGGTACTGCACCGGATGCCAAAGTCACCACCACTCTGACACCCAGCGCCGATGTCGTCACCACCAAAACCGGGACTAATAGTGCAGCACCAGGTGCCACCGTCAGTTATACAATCACCACAAAAAACAACGGGCCGAACACCGCCGATAATATCACCATCACCGACAGCATCATTCCCGGCTTAACAGGAGTAGTTGTCTCCGACAACGGTACCTACAACAGCACTACAGGGATAGTCACCTTCCCCCTAGCCACCTTAACCAATCAAGCCAGCACCACCCGCAGCATCAGCTTCGTCGCACCAGCAGGAGTCAGCGTCTCGAATATTGCCAGCAGTAAATCGAGCACCCCAGACCCCACTCCGGGTAACAATGATGGTACTGCACCGGGTGCCAAAGTCACCACCGCTCTGACACCGAGCGCCGATGTCGTCACCACCAAAACCGGGACGAATAGTGCAGCACCAGGTGCCACCGTCAGTTATACAATCACCACACAAAACAACGGGCCGAACACCGCCGATAACGTCACCATCACCGACAGCATCATTCCCGGCTTAACAGGAGTAGTTGTATCCGACAACGGTACCTACAACAGCACTACAGGGATAGTCACCTTCCCCCTAGCCACCTTAACCAATCAAGCCAGCACCACCCGCAGCATCAGCTTCGTCGCACCAGCAGGAGTCAGCGTCTCGAATATTGCCAGCAGTAAATCGAGCACCCCAGACCCCACTCCGGGTAACAATGATGGTAGTGCAGCGGGTGCCAAAGTCACCACCGCTCTGACACCGAGCGCCGATGTCGTCACCACCAAAACCGGGACGAATAGTGCAGCACCAGGTGCCACCGTCAGTTATACAATCACCACACAAAACAACGGACCAAGCACCGCCGATAACGTCACCATCACCGACAGCATCATTCCCGGCTTAACAGGAGTAGTTGTATCCGACAACGGTACCTACAACAGCACTACAGGGATAGTCACCTTCCCCCTAGCCACCTTAACCAATCAAGCCAGCACCACCCGCAGCATCAGCTTCGTCGCACCAGCAGGAGTCAGCGTCTCGAATATTGCCAGCAGTAAATCGAGCACCCCAGACCCCACTCCGGGTAACAATGATGGTAGTGCAGCGGGTGCCAAAGTCACCACCGCTCTGACACCGACACCGACACCTCCAACACCAGTCAACCAACCCCCTGTTACCAACAATACCAACGCAGTCCTAGCACCCAACAGCACCCTTCAACTCCCCGGACTCGGAGGCACGGACCCCGACGGAACCATCGCCTCTTATACAATAGATAGTCTGCCGAACGCCGCCCAAGGAGTCCTGTTCTTAGGAGACCCAGCCAACGGTGGTGTAGCTGTCACACCGGGTCGAGTGCTGACCCCAGCCCAAATTAGCCAGCTATTTTTCAAGTCCACAGGTGCATTCACCGGAGCCAACTTTAACTACCGAGCTACTGATGACAAAGGTCTCAGCAGTCCTGCTGCTGCTACGGTATCGGCTTTGCTACCTGGTGCTAACCAACCGCCTGTAGCTAATAATGTAAATACCGCGATCGCACCCAACAGCACCCTTCGACTTGCCGGACTCGGAGGCACGGACCCCGACGGAACCATCGCCTCCTATACAATAGATAGTCTGCCCCCCGCCGCCCAAGGAGTCCTCTTCTTAGGAGATCCAGCCAACGGTGGCGTCGCTGTCACACCGGGTCAAGTGCTTACACCAGCCCAAATTAGTCAGCTATTTTTCAAGTCCACAGGTACGTTCACCGGAGCCAACTTTAACTACCGAGCTACTGATGATAAAGGTCTCAGCAGTCCCGCGGCTGCTACGGTAGCGGAGATTGTAGCTCCCACGCCAACTCCCACACCAACTCCCACGCCAACACCAGTCAACCAACCCCCTGTTACCAACAATATCAATGCAGTCCTAGCACCCAACAGCACCCTTCAACTTGCCGGACTCGGAGGCACGGACCCCGACGGAACCATCGCCTCTTATACAATAGATAGTCTGCCCCCCGTCGCCCAAGGAGTCCTGTTCTTAGGAGACCCAGCCAACGGTGGTGTAGCTGTCACACCGGGTCAAGTGCTGACCCCAGCCCAAATTAGCCAGCTATTTTTCAAGTCCACAGGTGCATTCACCGGAGCCAACTTTAACTACAGAGCTACTGATGACAAAGGTCTCAGCAGTCCCGCTGCTGCGACGGTATCGGCTTTGCTACCTGGTGCTAACCAACCGCCTGTAACGAATAATGTGAATACCGCGATCGCACCCAACAGCACCGTTAAACTCCCCGGACTCGGAGGAAGTGACCCCGACGGAACCATCGCCTCTTATACAATAGATACACTACCCCCCGCAGCCCAAGGAGTCCTGTTCTTAGGAGACCCAGCTAACGGTGGTGTCGCTGTCACACCCGGTCAAGTATTGACCCCGGCCCAAATTAGCCAGCTATTTTTCAAGTCCACAGGTACGTTCACTGGAGCCAACTTTAACTACAAAGCTACTGATGACAAAGGTCTCAGCAGTTTGGCGACTGCGACTGTAGCGGAGAGCGTAACACCCACGCCAACACCAGTCAACCAACCCCCTGTTACCAACAATATCAATGCAGTCCTAGCACCCAACAGCACCCTTCAACTTGCCGGACTCGGAGGCACGGACCCCGACGGAACCATCGCCTCTTATA
>NZ_JBGJZU010000081.1:0-3846 GCF_041354475.1 Microcoleus sp. | reverse complement strand
GTCTCAGCAGTCCCGCTGCTGCGACGGTATCGGCTTTGCTACCTGGTGCTAACCAACCGCCTGTAACGAATAATGTGAATACCGCGATCGCACCCAACAGCACCGTTAAACTCCCCGGACTCGGAGGCACAGACCCCGACGGAACCATCGCCTCTTATACAATAGATACTCTGCCGCCCGCCGCCCAAGGAGTCCTCTTCTTAGGAGACCCAGCCAACGGTGGCGTCGCTGTCACACCGGGTCAAGTATTGACCCCGGCCCAAATTAGCCAGCTATTTTTCAAATCCACAGGTACGTTCACCGGAGCCAACTTTAACTACAAAGCTACTGATGACAAAGGTCTCAGCAGTCCTGCTGCTGCTACGGTAGCGGAGATTGTCGCTCCCACGCCAGTACCAACGCCCATTCCATCACCAGTACCAACACCAACTCCATCAGCAGTACCAACACCAACTCCATCAGCAGTACCAACGCCCACTCCATCAGCAGTACCAACGCCCACTCCAACTCCCCTGGCGAATGAACCCCCAGTGGCTAGCGATGCTACCTTGAGCATTCCCCCCAATAGCAGCAAACAAATAACAGGAGTGTCAGCCACCGATCCCGATGGGTCGATCGTTTCTTACACTATCAACACTTTGCCCCCAGCAGACCAAGGAATCCTATTTTTAGGAGACCCAGCCAACGGTGGTGTCGCTGTCACACCGGGTCAAACCCTGACTCCTCCACAGATTCAGGAATTATTTTTCCAAACAACTGATAATTTTACTGGGGCTAATTTCACTTACACCGCCACGGATAACGAAGGGGCTATCAGTAATCCCTCCACGGCTACTGTGACTGCTATCTTACAGCCAGTTTTCCCCACACCCACTCCCATGGTGGAACCCGAAACAGACTGTGGGTGTGAGCTGCTTGTGGAAACACCGGAAATTAACTTTTTGCCACCAACACAACCCCCTGAAGTCTCATTTAACAGGCCAGAGACACCAGTGGCACTTGAGGAACAAACCCTTAAAGGCACTAATGGCAACGACTTCATTCAGGGTAGCAATCGTAATGAAAAAATTGCTGGTTTTCAAGGTCGTGACCTACTTTTAGGTGAAGGTGGTAACGATGAAATTTACGGCAATCAAGACAATGACACAATTTTTGGCGGATTTGGCAACGATGTTGTTTACGGTGGCGAGAACGACGATTTTATAGCCACTGGGAAACAAAACGATTGGATTTCTGGCGACTTAGGTTCTGATACTCTTTTGGGCGATCGAGGTGCGGACACTATTTTGGGAGACACCGGGCTAAACAACTCCGAGAGTCCTGACGATGCTCGCGATTTAATCTTCGGAGGCGATGGTGCAGATGTCATCAACGGCAATGAGGGAGACGATACCATTCATGGCGGCAAAGGTAATGATATTGCCTTTGGAGGTCGAGACAATGACCTGATTTGGGGTGAACTCGGCTCCGATACCTTGATTGGCGGTACTGGAGAGGATAGCTTGTTTGGTGGTATCACTGACAACAGGGCTAAGGACTTCCAGGGACGGGACTTGCTCTACGGAGGTTTCGGCAACGATTTTCTGAGCGGCCAAGAAAATGACGATACGCTGATTGGCGGCAAAGATAATGATGTTGTTTATGGAGGCAAAGGTAATGACCTAATTTTTGGTCAATTAGGCTCTGATACTCTCTACGGTGGAGAAGGTATTGATACCATCCTCGGTGACAGTGGCAGTGCCAACTCGATTGGGGATACTGGCGAACAAGATTTAATCTTTGGTGGCACCGGTGACGACATCATCGGCGGCGGTAACGGTAATGATACCGTGCAAGCAGGTAAGGGCAACGATGCCGTTTGGGGCGGCAAAGATAATGACTTGATTTGGGGCGAACTTGGCTCTGATACCCTTACCGGGGGCAGTGGAGACGACACTATGTACGGTGGTACTCGCAGTCGATTCAAGGATGTTGAGGGGAATGACTTACTCTTCGGGAATATCGGTTCTGACTTATTATTCGGCGATGAATCTGAGGATACTATCAGTGGCGGTAAGAGCAATGATTCTCTCTACGGTGGCAAAGGTAACGACCTCATACATGGAGACAGTGATGATGACTTAATTTATGGCGGTGATGGTAATGATGAGCTTTGTGGCGATGATGGCAACGATACCATCTTTGGCGATCGCGCCGATGACAGAGGTGTTTCTGTAGGTACTGCTGGCCAGCAAGATTGCATCAGTGGCGGTGCTGGCGATGATTTGCTTTACGGTAATGAAGGGGAAGATACTCTCAACGGGGGTGATAGTAATGACACTCTCAATGGAGGGAAAGATAACGACATTCTCAATGGCGGTGATGGTGACGATTTACTGTTTGGTGGCTTGGGCGATGATACTTTGATTGGAGGTATCGGAAGCGATCGATTTGTGTTGAGTGCTGCTAGTGGCAATGATACTGTGATTAATTTTGAGGTTGGTGTCGATCGATTTGTCTTGACTGGTGGTCTGAGTTTCCAGCAGTTACAATTTACACCTACTTTCAACGGTACACTGCTGCGAGTAGCTGGAACTACTGAAGTTTTAGCTACTCTGGTGGGAGTTAATGGGGTGATAAGCTCCTCTGATTTCCTCTAATACCATTTTCATAAAGTCCTACTACAGATGTAGTTCTTAGCCCCCCCTTGGGTTCGGGGGGGTTGGGGGGGGTAGATATAGCAGTCCTAAATGAGTCGTAAAGTTTTTTACCCCACCCCAACCCTCCCCTTATGAAGGGGAGGGAGTAAGAAATTCACAAATGATTTAGGATTGCTATATAAGTTTGTTAGCGATTTATATCAAATCCGTTGACATCGGAATGATTAATCTCTCTCTTCTCTTCCTTCGCGTCCTTCGCGCCTTCGTGGTTAAATCATATCAAATCCGGTAACATCGGAATTATTCATCTCTCTTATCTCCCTCTGTGTTCTCTGCGTTCTCTGTGGTTAAATCATTCCGATGCAGCCGGAAACGATATCATTCCGATACAACCGGAATTGATATTAGCAACCGCCAAGGCTGTTAAAATAATGTGTTAATTGCTCCCTGAGCGGAGTCGAAGGGAGCAATTAACAAAACACCTTGGCAACTCCTATCTTCCTACTTTTAGGATTGATATTTTTTCAGAGTAGCGACTGGTTCGGGGAAGATTTCGATCGACATTTTGTCATCATATCGAGTAGCGAGCGATCGCCTCACCTCTCCCAAAAACAGTGGCTGGGAGACTCCTGGCTCTGGATGTACAATTGTCCGTACCCTGATCGTCATGTAGTCTCTGCCACGTCCAGAGCGGCCTGGGGAGTACAAATCCGCAGCAGCTTGCTGCATCGTCGCTTCCAACTCTGATGGGGCGATAGTCGGTGGCACGGTAATTACAGTTTGAGCGCCGCCTGTATCGTAAACTAGAGAATAGCGCACAGCACCGGGAATTTCTGTGCGAGTAAACAATCCTAAACCGAGGCCAAATATACTAGCAGCAATTACTGCCATAAAGCTAGTAACTCCTACCAAGCGGAAGCGAAAACCCCACTGCAAGATAAAGGCAATCACCGTGAAAACAGCGAAAGCCACTGTGAGAATTCCTGCCCATTGGGCGTACATTAAAAGGTTAGAATTTACGTTCATTCGATATTTCTGTATTTGTTGACTGTTATTTGTTATTTGTTATTGGTTAAAAGAGTGACATACTCCCACGTCAAGCCGAGTACAGCTATGACGTGGGCATCTTTGCAGCCCTACTAAGGGTATACAAAATTTCCTTTATGGTACTGTCATCCATAGTTCCTACTATAGAAAGATTCCCACC
>NZ_JBGJZU010000080.1:5032-27257 GCF_041354475.1 Microcoleus sp. | reverse complement strand
CTCTGCTACAGATAATTCTACTGCACATTCTACAGAAATACCCGTGATGCCGCTGGGGTGAGTTCCGGTGCTGCGTTTAATATCTTCGCTTGCGATTACGACCGCCACGAACTACTAAGGCCTCGTTGGGAAGTTTTTCCACAAATGTAGACTGTTTGATTTAAGTACGCGCTATATATTACCAGAAATTTTTGCCCATAGTGCGATCGCTCTTTTTTAACTCAAGCGATCGCACTCCGTACAGTCATCGCAGTGTTTGGTATTTGGTGTGAAGGGCGATCGAACTAAGGCGATCGCTATTAATTTTGGTGAGAGTATGCGCCGGGTGGTATTTGTAGAGCATTCATAAACTCGATCTTGCAGAACTCTCACCATCGAACTAAACTTAACTTATAGACTTAATTTTTTAAGAGCATGGAAACTGTAAATATCCATCAAGCTAAAACAAATCTCTCACTACTACTGTTGCGTGTAGAATTGGGAGAAGAAATCATTATTGCAAACGGAGACATCCCAATCGCGAAGTTGGTGCCGTTTCGTACTTCATCTAATCGACGAGCTAGTTTAGGGCAAGATCGAGGGAGATTTGTTTTGCCAGAGGACTTTAACGCTCCTTTGCCAAAAGAGATTTTGACCGCGTTCGAGGGGGATGAAAAGTGAAACTATTGCTGGATACGCAGTGCTTTTTGTGGTGGTTTGCCCAACCAGAGCGATTGAATGAGGAGGCGATCGCACAGATTGCCGATGAAACGAACGAATTGTGGTTTTCTGTTGCTAGTATCTGGGAAATGGGTATCAAAGTTGCGATCGGAAAGTTGCCACTGCCAGAACCGATAGATACCTACATTTCTAGCCGTATGATACAGTTAGATGTGCGATCGTTGGAAATTACAGCACCTCATGCCCTGCGAGCGGCTGCGTTACCATTACATCATCAAGATCCCTTTGATCGAATGCTAATTGCCCAGGCTCAGATTGAGGAGATGACGCTGGTGAGTGCTGATTCAATGTTCAAGCAATACAGCGATATTACTATTCTTTGGGCAGCAAATTCGTGAGATTTTACTTCTCATTTTGGTATTTGGTGTGAAGGGCGATCGCTCTTTCATTTTAGGCGATCGCTCATCAGAAACAAGAAATGGCGATCGCTCTTCGTACAATCATCGTAGTATTTGGTATTTGCTGCGAAGGGCGATCGCTCTTTCATTTTAGGCGATCGCTCATCGGAAACAAGAAAGGGCGATCGCTTCTTTTGCTTTACTACCGAGATTGGAATCGCCAAGCAAGTACCACAGAAAGGCATGAGTATCTAAAAGAAACTCCATGTTATGTATATTCCTTTAAATCTTCCAGCGGTTCATCGAAATCATCAGACATAACGATTTGACCGGCCCAACTACCATAACCATGAGGTTGTTCAAGTTGTTCTGGAGATGATTCAGTTTTTGCGTGTTTCTCAAGTAAATATTTTGCATAATGCAATATCTCTTGTTTGAGAGATTCTGGCATCTTGACGACTGTTTGAAAAATCTGTAGATCGATACTCATGATTTTTGTGCAATTTTTACGCTTATCATGTTTACTCATTATACTGTAATTGCAGTCAGAAGATATTTGGTGTCAGGGGCGATTCCCTACGGGATAGCTACGCACGCGCGTACTCCATACAATCATCGCAGTGTTTGGTATTTGGTGTGAATGGCGATCGCCAGAGTACAACGATCGCAGTGTTTGGTATTTGGTGTGAATGGCGATCGCCCAATCTCTTCCTCTACACCTGTCAGAGTCTGTCGTCTGAATACTGGTGAGTTATAATGATAAATATGGTAAGATTAAGAGACGAATCGTTAATGTGTGAAATGAGTGTGACCAAGTGATTCCAGAATTCGATGAAAACGGTAATCTACCACCAGGAGTTCATTTCTGTGAATGGGAGGAGTTCAATAAAAAATTTGGTACTAATTACAAAAGAGAGCGGATGATTGATGGATTGGAACTGGCAATGACGCAATTAAAAGCAGCAGGCTGTAGGACTATTTATATTAATGGTAGTTTCGTCACCAGCGAACCAGAACCTAACGATTTTGATGCTTGTTACGATCCCGAAACTGTAGACATGGATCATCTGAGAGTTAATGCTCCTCGATTGTTCAATTATTCCGATCGGAATGCCCAAAAAGCTAAGTATAGAGGGGAGATTTTTCCCTCCGACCAACCTGTAGGTAATTACGGGGACAATTCCTTTGAATTTTTTCAAAAGGATAGAAGACACAGGAAGAAAGGAATCATAGCGATAGATATAATGAGGTGGGAACCATGATTAAAGATGAATTCGAGTATGAAGTCAGTCAAGAATGGGTAGAAAAGTTTAAAAAAACTATGGCAGCGATGGAGCGAGATGAAGACGCTAAGAAAAAAGATTTTCTGAAATGGGACGCAGGGCGAGGTGCTTTGCAATGTCATGTAGATAAGTTAGAAGCAGAAATAGCTGAATATGAAAGATTGATGAATTGTGACAAAAGTCAGTCAATTGAAATTACAGTTGATAATTTAACTGAGTTGCCATTTGCTTTGATAAAAGCTCGGATGGCAGCCAAAATCACCCAGCAAGAACTAGCAGAAATTATAGGAATTGACCTGGAGCGAATTAAGCAATGTGAGGATAAAAATTATCAATGTGCTAGTTTTATAGAACTTCTTGAAGTTAGCGCGGCTTTGGGTGTGGAGTTTAAAACGGCTGTGATGGAGGTGGATTTTGGGGAAGTAGAAATTGGCAAAAGAATTGCAGAGAAACGACTAAAAAAAAGAATGAAGATGGCAAGTAAAGCATCCTAAAGAGTAATTTATTGCCATAAAAAGTGCTGAATATGTCGGGTTTGTTGGCTGTGAATTAGATAAGGGCGATCGCTCTTTCATTTTAGGCGATCGCCGATCGGAAACAAGAAAGGGCGATCGCATATTGCTTAAACAATTCATTGTTCCCTTGGGTAAACCTCAAAAGCTAACTCGTGACGAAAAAAACAGACATTAAACTCCGAGAAAAAGTTGAGGTGTCCAAGGATTACAGGTGCATCTGTCGAACGAGTCCAAGCAAATGCCAGCAAGAGCGGCGAAAACTGAGGAACTGTACCCGAAAGCACCAATCCCCGCGCCTCACTGTGAGCCAAATTCCCGCTCAATTGAATAGGAACGGTTTGCTGTTCCCATGTTGCCCCTAGTTGTAGACCAATCTGATAAGGCAAAACGTTGACACTTGCACCTGTATCCAACAATGCCATCACTTCTACGGAGTTGCTGCCGTTGGAGAGAGTAATTGGCAAATATGGCATGATACTCGATCGCCCAAGGCTATCAATTCGCTCTATAAATGGAAATCGCTGACTATTAAGCATGAGCTGATTCTTGGGCAGCAAGTAGAAGTTCTGATAATGCTTGAACTGATTCTCGATCGGCCTGTGGAGACCATACAACTGCACTGGTTGATGCTAGTTGATTCAGAAGTACATTTTCTGAATTAGTATCTTCAGCAGGTTCTAGGCTGCATCCTTCTTCCTTAGCAACTGCAAGTAGGAGAAAGTGAATGAGTCGCAGTTTATCTTGATGAGATAATTGAGCGACGGTGGGTAAAAGCTCGTTGAGAGGCATATCGCTTGTTTAAGATTACATACGTTTATTTTAGCCTTTAAACTCGCGTTTTAATGGCGATCGCTCTTTTTTACTCAAGCGATCGCACTCCGTACAATCATCGCACAGTCTGGTATTTGGTGCGAAGGGCGATCGCCCAATTCCTTCCTCTACACCTATAGCGAGTCTGTCGTCTGGATAGAGGTGAGTTATAATGATAACTATGGTAAGATTAAGAGACAAATCGTTAATGTGTGGAATGAGTGTGAGCAAGTGATTCCAGAATTCGATGAAAACGGCAATCTACCACCAGGAGTTCATTTCTGTGAATGGGAGGAGTTCAACGAGAGATTTGGTACGAATTTTAAAAGAGAGAACATGATACGGGGCTTGAAACTGGCAATGACCCAGTTAAAAGCAGCAGGTTGTAGGACTATTTATATTAATGGTAGTTTTGTTACCAGCAAACCAGATCCTAACGACTTTGATGCTTGTTACGATGGAGAAACTGTAGACATGGATAATCTGAGAGTTAATGCTCCTAGATTGTTCAATCATTATGACCGGAATGCCCAAAAAGCTAAGTATAGAGGGGAGATTTTCCCCTCAGACCAACCTGTAGGTAATTACGGAGATAATTCTTTTGATTTTTTTCAAAAGGATAGAAATCAAAACAAGAAAGGAATCATAGCTATAGATATAATGAGGTGGGAACCATGATTAAAGATGAATTACAGTATGAAGTCAGTCAAGAATGGGTAGAAAAGTTTACAAAAACTATGGCCGCGATGGAGCGGGATGAAGAAGCAAAAACAAAGGACTTTCTCAAATGGGATGCAGGTAGAGGTGCAATCCAATGCCATTTGGATCAGTTACATGAAGAAATCGCTGAATATGAAAGATTAATTAATTGTGACAAAAGCGAACCGATCGAAATTGTAGTCGAGAATTTGAATAAACTACCAGATGCTTTAATTAAAGCTCGAATCGCCGCCAAGATGAGCGAAAAAGAATTAGCTGAAATGCTGGGAATTGATGAACAGCGGATTAAAGAGCATGAGGCTAAAAGTTATCAAAGTGCTAGTTTTTTGGAACTACTTGAGATTAGCTTTGCTTTGGGTGTGGAGTTTAAAACGGCTGTGATGCAGGTGGATTTTGAGCAGATAGAGGAACTTAAAGAAAGTGCAAAAGAATGGCACGAACGAAGAATGAAAAAGGTAAGTAAAGTATCTTAAGTCTGTAAATGAGTTGCTCAGAAAAAGTGCTGAATATGTCGGGTTTGTTGGCTGTGAATTAGATAAGGGCGATCGCTCTTTCATTTTAGGCGATCGCTGATCAGAAACCAGAAAGGGCGATCGCATATTGCTTAAACAATTCATTGTTCCCTTGGGTAAACCTCAAAAGCTAACTCGTGACGAAAAAAACAGACATTAAACTCCGAGAAAAAGTTGAGGTGTCCAAGGATTACAGGTGCATCTGTCGAACGAGTCCAAGCAAATGCCAGCAAGAGCGGCGAAAACTGAGGAACTGTACCCGAAAGCACCAATCCCCGCGCCTCACTGTGAGCCAAATTCCCGCTCAATTGAATAGGAACGGTTTGCTGTTCCCATGTTGCCCCTAGTTGTAGACCAATCTGATAAGGCAAAACGTTGACACTTGCACCTGTATCCAACAATGCCATCACTTCTACGGAGTTGCTGCCGTTGGAGAGAGTAATTGGCAAATATGGCATGATACTCGATCGCCCAAGGCTATCAATTCGCTCTATAAATGGAAATCGCTGACTATTAAGCATGAGCTGATTCTTGGGCGGCAAGTAGAAGTTCTGATAATGCTTGAACTGATTCTCGATCGGCTTGTGGAGACCATACAACTGCACTCGTTGATGCTAGTTGATTCAGAAGTACATTTTCTGAATTAGTATCTTCAGCAGGTTCTAGGCTGCATCCTTCTTCCTTGGCAACTGCAAGTAGGAGAAAGTGAATGAGTCGCAGTTTATCTTGGTGAGATAATTGATCGACGGTGGGTAAAAGCTCGTTGAGAGGCATATCGCTTGTTTAAGATTACATACGTTTATTTTAGCCTTTAAACTCGCGTTTTAATGGCGATCGCTCTTTTTTAACTCAAGCGATCGAACTCCGTACAATCATCGCAGTGTTTGGTATTTGGTGTTAAGGGCGATCGCCCAATTCCTTCCTCTACACCTATAGCGAGTCTGTCGTCTGGATACAGGTGAGTTATAATGATAACTATGGTAAGATTAAGAGACGAATCGTTAATGTGTGAAATGAGTGTGACCAAGTGATTCCAGAATTCGATGAAAACGGCAATCTACCACCGGGAGTTCATTTCTGTGAATGGGAGGAGTTTGAGGAGAGATTTGGCACGACTGTTAAAAGAGAGAACATGATACGGGGCTTGAAACTGGCAATGACCCAGTTAAAAGCAGCGGGTGCTAGAACTATCTATATTAATGGTAGTTTTGTTACCAGCAAAGAAACCCCTAATGATTTTGATGCTTGTTACGATCGCGAAACTGTAGATAGGGAGTATTTGAGAATGAATGCTCCTAGATTGTTCAATCATTCCGATCGAAATGCCCAAAAAGCTAAGTATAGAGGGGAGATTTTTCCATCCGACGAACCTGTAGGCAATTACGGCGACAATTCTTTTGAATTTTTTCAAAAGGATAGAATACACAGGAAGAAAGGAATTATAGCGATAGATTTAATGAGGTGGGAACCATGATTAAAGATGAACTAGAGTATGAAGTCAGCAAAGAATGGGTAGAAAAGTTCAACAAAACTATAGCAGCAATGGAGCGGGATGAAGAATCAAAAAGGAAGGACTTTCTCAAATGGGATGCAGGTAGAGGTTCGATCCAGTGCCATTTGGATCAATTGCATGAAGAAATAGCGGAATATGAAAGATTGATGGCGTGGGACAAGAGCAAGCCGATCGAAATTGTAGTTGAGAATTTCAATAAACTGTCGGATGCTTTAATTAAAGCTCGAATGGCAGCTAAAATGAGTGAGGAAGAACTAGCGGAAATTTTGGATATTGACCCAGAACGCATCAAGGAACACGAAAAAAAAAATTATCAAAGCGCGACTTTGACGGAAATAATTAATATTAGTTGTGCTTTGGGTTTGGAGTTTAAGACGGCTGTAATGCAGGTAGATTTTGAGGAAATAGAGTTTACCAAACAAACAGTAGCAGAACGGCGCAAACGAAAAAGGGAGAAGGCAAGTAAAACAGCCTAAAGATTTGGATGATTTGGTCAAGAAAACTGCTGAATATGTCTGGTTTGTTGGCTAGGAATTAAATAATGGCGATCGCTCTTTCGTTTTAGGCGATCGGTCATCGGAAATAACAAAGGGCGATCTATCTTGATGATGCGCGATCGCAGTATTTGGTGTGAAGGGCGATCGAACTAGACTGTTGCTTGAACAAGCATATCTTCTACCTGCTTAATTTGCTTCCAATCAATTACTGCAACCCAAAGATTTTCCTCTTCTGAATATTGCACCACGCCATCGACTTCTAACTCTTCGTCATAAAATGCTAGTAATTGACCATCTTGCAACTTAATATTTTGGCGACTCAAATCTTCAATTGTACCAACACAATTTAGGCGAAGGCGACCTTGTTCATCTGCATTATGAAAGTCTGCAAAGATTCTGGGATAATTCATATTTTTGCTCCAGTCAGGATGATTGTTGTGATGGGTTAGCAATCGTTGGTGTCAGCAGCAGACTTGTTTGTTCTGGCGTTAAGCCTGTTAATGTTGCATGATTTGGGCTTCTCCCTGAAGTACGGATGACATCTCCATCGGACGCTCGAACTTCACCAACTGTCGTCACACCAACTTGTCCATGAGGGATGGTCATTGCTAACTCTGCTACAGATAATTCTACTGCACATTCTACAGAAATACCCGTGATGCCGCTGGGGTGAGTTCCGGTGCTGCGTTTAATATCTTCGCTTGCGATTACGACCGCCACGAACTACTAAGGCCTCGTTTGGAAGTTTTTCCACAAATGTAGATTGTTTGATTCAAGTACGCGCTATATATTACCAGAAATTTTTGCCCATAGTGCGATCTATCTTTCATTTTAGGCGATCGGTTTTGATGCGTAATGGGCGATCGCGATCCATGCAATCATCTCTACTTCATACAATAGGCTGCTCCATAAAGTTTTTTAGAGCAGTAAGGAACTTACCATTAAGATTCATAAAATCCTCCCACTTAAAGCCGCCAAATTCATCTTCCCAACCATGTGGCAGGAATACTTGCCGATCGTCGATTTTGAACCATTCTGCCGATTCATGAAGCTCTAGACTTGCCACGACTTTTGCGAAAGCGTGTAAGGCATCTGATGGTGTTACGATCGCTGACAGCTTTACTGTGTTATTGATTGTTAACCCAACCTCCTCACCTTCCTCTTGAGAATTAGGTAACGATGGACATCTAAGCGAAATAAAAGCTTTTTCGTTATCGATTCGACGGATAAAAAAGCTATAACCTGGCTTATAGGATAGTCTTTTTGCTATCTCATTCAATAGCAGAA
The DNA here is from genome assembly GCF_041354475.1 of Microcoleus sp. Taxonomy (NCBI): domain Bacteria; kingdom Bacillati; phylum Cyanobacteriota; class Cyanophyceae; order Oscillatoriales; family Microcoleaceae; genus Microcoleus; species Microcoleus sp. Next base: position 19,062 of record NZ_JBGJZU010000080.1, on the reverse strand, counting down.
AATTTTCTTCCATATTCTTTGTTGTGTTCTAATTTATCTAACTCATTCAGTTACTAGAAACTAAGACACATTGCTGCGACCTGATTTAATAGTCAATCGCAAATTATCAACACAAGCACTAACTAAAAGCTTACCCGCATCAGTTAATGCTTCAGACTTTATTAAACCTTGATAAGCTATATCAGCAAAACTCAGTGTTTCAACCCAGTAACTCTCAGCTTCCGAGTATAACTTTTCAGATGAAAACCAAGGAGAAGATACAAGTTTAGCCCATACAGCCGCCCCGGCTGAAAAGGTCATCAAAGCATGAATCACCTGTCTAAGAGGACGGTTTCTGTTTTTCCAAGGAGAGAAAACCTCTGGTGAATTTCCGTCTGTTGTGTAAAGACGCACATTTTTTTCTATTAGATTAACTTTGGTATGAAAAAACTCATGCACCATTTGTACGCACAAGTGGCATCTTTCTTCCATTCGATCGGCTTCAGGATCGAAATCTTGCCAAGCCCAACCAGGCAACTGTGATACAGAACCAGCCTTGCGTGTAGTTGGAGAGTAACGAGGCAACACAGTGTACACCTTCATCACGCGACTCATGCTGACACCAAGTCCGATATCTAGGAATCCAAGCATATCCAAGCAGAGGCGGATTTCATCATGCCTGGTGCTTACAGCCGAAATATCATGAACATAATCTTTTTCAATGAAATTAAACTCATTTCCCGCTGCTGCTGGTTGAGTGATTGCTGTGGAAATACGAATTCCCGATCGTGTAAAGCTGTCTGGCAACCAAGTTATGCGATCGGATTTACGATCGATTAACACCTCAATTGCTTGTTCTGTAATTTCTGCAAGATTGCTATCTTGCGTCACAGCCCCCGCTTTAGCTAGCGTAGGAAAACAAAGAAGAGAGCCAGGAGTGACTTTCACGTTTTTGAGAGGTTCTAAACCTAAACTCAAACCCCCACTCAGTGGTGAAAACAGAGTATAAAAATTAATTAGGAAGGCCTTAATGCTAGCAATATCACCACTGACGTAAGCTTGGAAAAGCGATCGAGATTTTGCTTCAAGTTCCCTATATTGCAAAAACAAACCGCTCAACATATCCACATCATCGCTTTGTTTGAGAAGCGCCGCAGCTAGCTCATAACCTTGATTGCTAAGAATATGCAGCATGGCTATGTGTCGGGTAGCTGACTCCTCGACATATTTAATCAACGCATTTTGGTAGAAAAGTTGAGTATCATCTAGCTGACAGGTTAACTCCAAGTCAACAGTTCCAATCTTAGTTTCTTGCTCTGCACACACGATCATAACGGAACGTCCTTATGAGATACCCGATAGTTCAGTGGACAAATAATCTTTGATGTGATCGATGAGAATGATTAGGTCTTCACAATAAATTGATTCCCGATTAAAGCCATGCTCTGAACTGTAACGATGGGGCAGATATCCGCCACCACAGATATCAAACAAGCGACAATCAAAGCACTTTTGAGGTGCAGAAGACTGCTTGTTAGATAGTGCTGTGACCAGAGGCAAAGATTCTAAAGCTTCAATCGGATGAGAAGCGAGCGACATACCGGTTTTGGTAGCACCATGATATGCAGTTTTCAAAACATCTAGTCCGTGATAAGTGCCATCAGTCTCAACCACAATCACTCCATCACTTAATGCCCCATAGGAATCATAGCCTCTCTGTCCACCCATTAAAAGCTTCATGATAGTTCTGAATATACGAACTTCCATCTTAGTTTCTGAAGCTAACCAATAATCGAAAAGAGCGGATAGCCATCGACCAAAAGTTCCTGGGGGATACTTATCGTAGGGAAAAGTATCATAGTTGAAGTCTGGCAGAAGAAAATCTATAGCAGTGGTATTTAGTTCCTCAAAGAATGTTAATAGCTCATAAGGATCTATTTCAGGATTCGCAACTGTGAGAAAACCTCCAAACACAGACCCCCCAGACTTGGGATTACGCAGCTTTTCTACACCAGCGATAATCTGCGAAAAGCTGCCACGCCCTTTGGCATCAACTCGCATAAGGTCGTTCCATTCTTGTGGCCCGTCAATACTCACACCTGCACGCACTTTGAAGTCTTGAAATACCTGTACAATGTCATCGTCTACCAGCGTTCCATTCGTTTGAAGTCCGAACTTGATATCAGCTTCAACATCCTGAAAACTACTCCGCAAAACCGTGAAAAATTCTCTCAGTTTAGAAGCTCCTAGTAGGAGAGGCTCACCCCCATGAAAGACCACAATAAGCTGTTTTAACTGACGCTCACGAACATAGCTACTGAGACGATCCGCCAGAAGCTGGATCGTCTCAACGCTCATCAAAACTGGCTGCTCTCTCCAAGTTTGATCTGGGTGTTCATACATATAGCAATAGGAACACTTGAGATTGCAACGACTCACGATTTTAACTACAACTGTTGTTATAGGTCGGACTTCGTAGAACTCAGTTCTTTGGGGTAGAAGCAATTCAAGTGACATAAATTTTCCTTCAAGCTATACTATAGAACCAAAATCATTGTTGGCTAAAAGACTTCTCAGCCAAGCGCCTTCTCTGTAATAATCTAAATTTAATCAGTAGTATGACTACTGAAATCAGACCAGGCAATAGGCTCTTTACCCATACGTTCTGCTTGAATCGCTTGAATCGCTGCTACAACTTTTGGATTGATTTTCTGTAACTGTTCCTCTTTCAAACCATTAACTGCAATTTCAGCAACAGGTCTAGAACCAAGATAAACTGTCATTTATTTGCCTCACACATTGGATTGATTTAGCATTTTCTTATTATTTGTGAAAATCGAAAATTTGTCTACCACAAAAATGTTCAATTTTGCCTACAGTTTTTCCCTGTTTCATTTTATTTGATCTATTTTTGTACAAAAATGTACAAAAATGTTATAAAAAGCGGATAAATGTGTATAATACATAAAAATTTCACATATCCCTTATCCGATGAACCTAAAAGAAGCTTTAAAAATCGCGGATAAAATTGTATTCGAGAAAACAGGTCAACACCTAGACGACTTACAGGAAGCGGTACTCAAAGGCACTCTAGAACGTGAAACATACAAGCACATAGCCAAAGACTTTGATTGTTCGGAAAGTAGCGTTCGGAAAGTGGGCGCAGAGTTATGGGAAATACTTTCAGAAGAGTTGGGAGAAGATGTTAGTAAATCAAATTTGCGATCGGCAATAGAGAGGTTGCAAGTCTCGCTGTTCTCATCAAATGTTGCACAAGACTCTGTGCAGATTAGGAATATTAATTATTGTGGAGAAGGTAGACACCCACCAGATATACCCAACTCACACCCACCAAATCAGGAAACAGCTAACTCAAAACAAACTAAAACTTCACATCAAGATTTAAGCGAAATGCCGGAATTAGGTGCTTTCTTCGATCGCACTTCCGAACTCCAAACCCTCACAACCTGGATTCTACAACAAAACTGCCGCCTCATCACCCTCACCGGCCGACTCGGCATCGGCAAAACATCCCTAGCAGTACAACTCGTACAACAAATCAAACACGAGTTTGACTACGCAGTTTGGTGCACCCTAGACGAATTCCCCACCATCGATAAATTTCAATCTCACCTAACACAGTTGTTTTCCCAGTCAGAAAACCCAGATTCATCCCCAACCAACCAGAAACGCTTACCACTAATTAAATATTTACAAAACCATCGCTGTCTAGTAGTTTTAGATGACGTTCACAACCTTTTCTGTAGCGGCGAATTAGCAGGAAAATATAAACCAGATTACGAAGAATATCGCTCTTTATTCAAACAAATAGAAAAATTATCCCATCAAAGTTGCTTTCTGCTAGTCGGTTGGGAACCACCCAAAGAAGTTCCTCAACTCACCAGCGAAAATACTCCCATTCGTACCTTACAACTCACTGGTTTAGACACCGCAGCCGCACGGGAAATTCTCAGAGATAAAGGATTAGCAGAAACCGACGACTGCGAAGCACTCATTCACCGTTATCAAGGAAATCCCTTATGGTTAAAAAGTGTGGCGACTCTGATTCAAGAGTTGGGAATCGGCGCGGCAGAGTTATTAATAGATGATACCATATTGTTACCGGAAGATTTGAAAGATGTTTTAGATGAGCAGTTCGATCGCACTTCCGAACTAGAAAAACAAGTCATGTCATTGTTGGCGACAGAAAACCAGCCCGTTAACTTCGCCAAATTGCTCCAAAACAGACAAATATCATCATCAGATTTGCTCAACGCCTTGCAATCTCTATCGCGGCGCTGCTTGATCGAAAAACAGGCAAGTCTTTACACTCTGTCACCTGTACTGAAGCAGTATATCAAAACTCGACGATCGCACTAAATAAATGGGTTGCGATTTACCGTTGCGTGAGGTGAGGGCGGGTTTTCGAGATTGTTTGTTTCTGGCGATGATTATTCGTAAAACCCGCCCCTACACATTTTTAACACAGAGCACTAAAGAAATGGGTGGCGATTTACCGTTGGGTTAGGGCGGGTTTTCGAGATTGTTTGTTTCTGGCGATGATTATTCGTAAAACCCGCCCCTACAATTTTTTGACAGAGGGTAAGATTTCAGTTATACCCAATCCGCCTTAAATACCTCCTTTATTTCTTAGTCTGCGGAGGCAGACTTTGTTTATGTAGAAGCGGTTTCAACCGCCCAATCATAAATGACGGTGACTGTGCTATCATAGAATAAAAAATATATTGAGTCGAGTTATATGACCACAATAACTACAGTCACAACAGCCTCTAAACTCGCTGATTACTACATCTGGTTCGCCAATGATGTCGGCTCCTACCTCAGCAACCACAAGCTACAAAAACTATTGTACTACGCCCAAGCATGGTATTTAGCATTTGAGGATACACCGCTGTTTGATGAAGATTTTGAAGCGTGGGTACACGGACCGACTATCCCGGCTTTATTTTACGAATACAAAGAACTATTTGACTGGAAGCCCATTCTCAAAGAAGTCGAAAAACCAGAGTTTCCCGAAGAAGTACAAGAGTTTTTAGACGAGTTATCCGATGATTACTTCTTTCGGGATGCCTATGAGTTAGAATTGATGGTGCGACGTGAAGACCCTTGGATTAATGCTAGAGGTAATTTGCCAAAAGATGAACCTTCTCATGCTATTATTACGAAGGAATCAATGAAAACTTTTTACAAAACTCGTGTCATCGAAGAAAATTAAAAAAGCAGATATACGCCACCAGCCATCTTTGTGAAAATGTTTTTTATATTGTCTGGCTAGACCCAGACCATAATCTTTACAGTTGAAATTATAGCCGAAGAAAGAAGTTACCTCCACAAGGGCATGGCTGTAAGCAGGACTTACAGACTCCGACTAAAGAAATGGGGTTTTTTATTGCATCTGTGGCTGTCAGGAAATATTCGCGCAAAAAATCTGGTTTCTGCGCTATCTAGTCTTGTTTAAGAAAATTTTGCATAAAGAGCTAAAATAAAATTAAGGCTTAAAAAACCTACTCCAAATGCAAGAATTACAAAGATTGTGATACTGAAAATAGACTGGAGCCGATCGCCAATTCCGGGTTTTTCTGAGTTCATCGGTCAATTATTACCATAAATTTGGGATGGGGAATGGATGTTGACTAGGACTTACGCGCAAAATCCTGTAAAATAGGGGCGCGTTCTGGCCGATCGCCACAAACCGCTAAATACACTAGACATATCATAATATGCCAGCCATCCTTAACTGACTCGCTCAGGTAAAAATATTAAGAGTGGCAGGAAATAATCTAAGAAATATAGTTTTAAAAAGGATAACCATCGATGCTCCACCCAATCTCGCAACCTTACCAACAACGAGAAGATACTATGACCCAAAGAGTCCTGCGGCAGCCAAACCCCTCAGCCTCTAAGCAGTTGAGACAAACAGCCCCTCAAAGACACTGGCTGGAGTTGGCAGAATACGCCTCCCTCGCAGCCTCTGGTGTCGGTTCCCTAGCGGTGGCCCTGTCGGGTCAAGCTTTTTACGGTGTGGCCCCCCTAACTTTAGCTTTGTCGCTGAATGTTGCCAACCGTTATCGATTTGAGCAGCAGGTGCGGCTTTATCAAAACTCGGAAATTGCCACAGTGCAAAAGTCTGTAAACAAAGTCGAGAAAACTGCGGCGACGGTAATTCTCAAAGTCCGTAATCAGTTGTCCGCAGATATAGAATCACTCCGCCAGCAAATGTCTGCACTACCACGGCCCGAAAGTTTTGAGGATTCCATCAATATTGAGCAGCAGTTGCTGAGCTTGGGACAGTCGGTAGCTTCTTTGCAGGAAATTGTCGCCTCCGCTGTCCTAGATGTCCGCCACCAGGTGAGAGAACAACTCCAAGATTTATCCGTGGGATCACCGACAAATCTCGAAGCAGTTGAACAGGCGATTGAGGAACTGCAAAGCGTGACTCAACTATTGGGAGAAACTTCCATCACCCAAGATGACTGGGAAGGAGTCAATACTCGATTTTTAGAAATCCAGAAAGTAATTGCCAATCTCCAAAGCCAGGTGCAGGCTCAAGCACAACAATCGGGGGATTTGTCTAGTTTTAAGGCTCAAATCGATAACTTGGAACAGGAACATCAAGAGGTTGTTAAACCACACCTCAAGCGGTTAATTTCTGTGGTGAAGCAGTTGCAGAATACTTAGTAAAAGTTAGTAGTGTCGTTTCTGGTTGGATGGGAATGATTTAACCGCAGAGGACGCAGAGAACGCAGAGGGATATCCCAGAGAGATGAATACAGGATTATGCTATTTGTGTTAAACAATTAAAAGCTAATCTATCTAGCTGACTTTTTTTCAACCTGTTACCAGAAAATTCAATGACTGCAACCGTTACAATGACTGAGAATCCGTTACTAATTGGCAAAGGATTGCCTCCTTTTGAAGCGATCGCGCCAGAACACATTGTCCCTGCGATCGCCCACCTGCTGCCTCAACTAGAAGCAGAACTGACTGCTTTAGAAGTCTCTGTCAAGCCCACTTGGAGTGGCCTAGTAGAACCTCTACAGGAACTCGGAGAGCGTTTAAATTGGACTTGGGGCATTGTCGGACATTTGATGGGGGTGAAAAATAGCCCGGAATTGCGATCGGCTCACGAAACTGTACAGCCACAAGTAGTAAAATTTTGGAGCAAGTTCAGTCAAAGTAAGCCTCTTTACGAAGCTTTTAAAGCACTGCGGGCCAGCGAAAGTTGGGATAGCCTGGAGTCAGCTCAACAGCGAATTGTAGAAGCTGCTCTGCGAGATGCTGAACTCTCTGGTGTCGGTTTAGAAGGTGAAAAAAAAGAGCGTTTTAATGCCATTCAATTAGAATTAGCAGAAGCTACTACTCTATTTTCCAATCATGTTCTCGACGCTACCAAAGCCTTTAGTCTCACCCTCACCAACAAAGATGAAATTGATGGTTTGCCTCCGAGTTTGTTGAGTTTAGCAGCCCAAGTTGCTCGCAGCGCCGGCGCAGAAAATGCTGATGCTGAAAATGGCCCTTGGCGCATTACCTTAGACTTTCCTAGTTACGGCCCTTTCATGCAGCACAGCACCCGCGCTGATTTGCGGGAAAAATTGTACAAAGCTTTTATTAGCCGCGCTTCTAGTGGGGAATTGAATAACTGGCCCTTGACCGATCGCATTTTAGCACTACGCCAGGAACAAGCTGCTTTGCTGGGTTTCAGTAGTTATGCAGAATTGAGTTTGGCGAGCAAAATGGCTCCCAACGTTGCAGCAGTGGAAGCTTTATTAGAAGAATTGCGCCTCTCTAGTTACAATGCTGCGGTTAAAGATTTAGAAGAATTACAGGCTTTTGCGAAGGCAAAGGGCGCACCGGAATCTGGAAAATTGAAGCACTGGGATGTCACTTTTTGGTCGGAACGGCGACGGGAAGAAATGTTTGCTTTTAGTGCTGAAGAATTACGTCCTTATTTTGCTTTGCCACAGGTATTGGAGGGGTTATTTGGATTAGTCAAACGACTGTTCGGCGTGACAGTAATTGCTGCGGACGGTCAAGCTCCTGTGTGGAACAAAGATGTGCGTTATTTCCAAATAAATGATGAATCAGGAAAGGCGATCGCCTATTTCTATTTAGATGCCTACAATCGCCCCGAAGAAAAGCGTGGCGGTGCTTGGATGAACGAGTGCGTCGTCCGGGCTAAATTTGTGGAAGCGGGTGTTACTAAGACGCGCTTACCGGTGGCATATTTGGTTTGCAACCAAAGTCCGCCCGTGGATGGTAAACCGAGTTTAATGACTTTCTTGGAAGTAGAAACTTTGTTCCACGAATTCGGTCACGGTTTGCAGCATATGTTGACCAAGGTCGATTATGCGGGAGCATCTGGCATTAATAATGTTGAGTGGGATGCTGTGGAGTTGCCCAGTCAATTTATGGAAAATTGGTGTTACGATCGCGCTACGTTGTTCGGCATGGCAAAGCATTATGAAACTGGGGAAACTTTGCCAGAACATTATTACCAAAAGCTGTTAGCAGCGCGTCATTACATGAGTGGTAGTGCCATGCTCAGACAAGTACATTTTAGCAGTGTTGATATCGAATTGCACCACCGCTACCAGCCGGGAGGTAGCGAAACTGTGATTGATGTCCGCAACCGGATTGCTAAAATTACTACTGTTTTGCCTCCTCTGGAAGAGGACGCATTTTTGTGCGCTTTCGGACACATTTTTGCTGGTGGCTATGCGGCCGGTTATTACAGTTATAAATGGGCGGAAGTGCTTAGTGCTGATGCTTTTGCGGCCTTTGAGGAAGCCGGTTTGGAGGATGAAATAGCGATCGCCTCTACAGGTAAACGCTTCCGCGATACAGTATTAGGATTGGGTGGCAGTTTGCACCCGATGGAAGTGTTTAAAAGTTTCCGGGGACGGGAACCGAGCACTAAAGCTTTGTTAAGACATAGCGGTTTAGTGGCGGCTTAATCCACTCAGGACATACCCACAGGGGATAAAGAACCCGGTTTCTGTGAGAAACCGGGTTTTGTCGTATCAGTATTATTACGGCTATTATCCATTGAGTATTTGTGGAATTAAGTATGTAATTTTACTTAAAAATAGTGGTTGATAGTTTTTCATGTAGAGTGGATTTTGTTTGGATACAGATAATGCTTTTATTGGCAACTATAAATCGAAAACTTTACAAAATTTTTCAGATATCGGGCAAAATAGCTGCTATTTCTTAAAGTTTTCATAAACAGCCGGAACTGCGACTGATGGGGATTTGGGTTGTTTCCGGTCAATCAGTTTGCGATCGAATGAATCCGGGAGTCGAGAACTAAAAAAATATTTGAACTGAGTTTGAAAGTGGTAAAAAAACAATATTTTTATATATGATGATAAATCAGGAATAACAGTCGATCGTTCACCTATACATTCAGCTTTTCATGGATATTCAATTAATTAATATCGGTTTTGGTAATATTGTGTCTGCTAATCGAGTGATTGCCATTGTCAGCCCAGAGTCAGCGCCAATTAAACGGATTATTACCGATGCGCGGGAGCGAGGACAACTGGTGGATGCTACCTACGGACGCCGCACGAGAGCGGTTATTATTACGGATTCAAGCCATGTGATTCTCTCGGCGATTCAGCCGGAAACCGTGGCTAATCGCTTTGTGGTGAGCAAAGAGGCCCAAAGTCGGGATGATTGAGCTTGTGACGGTTGCAATTTGAGCGCCTACAGTCTAGACTGAGCGACAACTTAAATTGTTAAAAGTTTCTATTGTCAACATGAAATCAGGGAAATTAATTGTTCTGACAGGGCCTAGCGGTGTGGGGAAAGGCACCTTAGTTCGATCGCTCCTCATGCGCCATCCCGAATTGCATCTCTCTGTATCGGTGACAACTCGTGGGCCTCGTCAAGGAGAAATTGAGGGACAACACTACTATTTTGTCAGTCGCAGTCGCTTTCAACAAATGGTTGAGGCTGGAGAATTGGTTGAATGGGCTGAGTTTGCAGGTAATTTTTACGGTACTCCCTATTTTGCTCTCCAGCGGGGTATCGAAGCGGGTAAGTTGGTATTGCTAGAAATTGAGCTTGAAGGTGCTAGACAAATTAGAGATAAGTTTCCAGAGGCGCTGCGAATTTTTATTTTACCTCCTTCTTGGGAAGAATTGGAACGCCGTCTGCGGAGTCGGGGTTTAGATTCTGAAAGTGCGATTACCCGTCGGTTGTTACGGGCTAAAGCAGAAATTGAAGCTGCGGGAGAATTTGATTTTCAAGTTATTAATGATGATTTGGAAGTTGCTTTAAAAGGGCTGGAATCTGTTTTGACTGTTGAATGTTGACTGTTTCTTCCCTCGGACCTCGGACTGATGTCAAATCCGTTGACATCGGAATTATTATTTCTCTCTTCTCTTTCTCTGTGTCCTCTGTGTTCTCTGTGGTTTAATCATTCCGATACAACCGGAATTGATCTGACTCGGTTCAGTCAGCTTCGCGGTGCGCGTGAGCCTAGTCGAAGGGTCGAATGGCTCTCTTCCTTCTTCCCTCTTCCTTCTTCCTTCTTCTATAACCATTTTTCAGTGCGGGCTAAAACTTCGGTACTTTGTTTGATGGCTACACAAATTTTTAAATTCAATTCTAGTATATTTGATTCCGGGAATAATCTCCTGATTGGTTCAATTTCGCGGGCGGAACAACCCAACATTTCCATATAAGCTAGAGTCCATCCAATGGCTGCAATGTCAGTGATATTTCCGGTACCTTCACAAAAGTGACAGCTAATTCCGGCTTGGGGGCCACACTCAGGACAAACCCAATTGCCGATCGATAAATGTGGCGAATTTGTGCGAGTATCTGATGCTGTTTTTAAGGCTTTAATGTGATTTTGAACTACTTGGTCAAAACTTCGAGCTTGCTTGAGGTGGTGGATGGATTTGCTGTGCGGTACCGAATATTCTGCTGGCTGTTGGGCCGCAATCATTGGTGCTGTTTGCTGTGCTATTCTAGGTCCAGATTCCCCTAGATTTGCAGTTAGTTGAATGCCGTAATCCTTTAACTCTTGGCGATTCTCCGTCTGTCTAGAGTCTGTCGAGGGAAAGGAGGAATTGGGATCGCCAGTGGTGAAAGATGGTTGAATGCGATCGGCTTCTGCTTGTATGGAGAGGTGATGTTCGATCGCCAGAGACCAAGTTCTTCTGTGTCGAATGTTGCCATATTTTTTGGCTTCTTCCTCAGTAATACCGATCGCCTCCGCCTCTTGGCGCAACATATTCATGGAAGTCATAGAAAGTGATATCATTAATAGATTATTTCCAAACAAGTTGAATAAATCACCTTAGATATATTAGCCTAGATTTGCCTTTAGTTACGACCGTCGATGACTTCAACTATTTCCGACAAAGCTTTATCTGTTGCTCGACTAACATCTTACCTCCAAGACTTGTTAGAGGGCGATCGCCGCTTGCAATCCCTGTGGGTAACAGGGGAGGTCGCCAGCGTTTCCGAACACCCCAGCGGCACCTATTTCACCCTCTGCGATGCCGACAAAAGCGCTGCTATTCGCTGCGTAGTCTGGAAATCTCAGCGGCCAAAATTACTAGAGAAACCCACAAAAGGAGCGCAATTGCTGGTATTGGGAAGCCTCCGGGTTTACAAAACTCGCGGCGAGTACCAGTTGAATGTTTCCCAATCCCTACCCGCCGGAGAAGGGTTACAAGCTTTGCGATTGGAACAATTACGATCGCGCTTAGAAGCCGAGGGTTTGTTCTCTCCCGCCAACAAACGCCCACTCCCGGCACACCCAAAAATTGTGGCAGTGGTAACATCCGATACCAGTGCAGCTTGGGGGGACATTCAGCGCACCCTAACTCAAAGATATCCGCGTTTGCAGGTGTTGTTATCGCCCACAGCGGTGCAGGGAGAATCGGCTCCTGCTGAGATTGTTAGGGCGATCGCCCGCGTAGAATTGGATGGTAGGGCTGATGCGATCGTTTTAGGGCGGGGTGGGGGTGCTGCGGAAGATTTAGCCTGTTTTAATGATGAGCGAGTGGTAAGGGCGATCGGCAATTGTGCGATTCCGATTATAACTGGCATCGGTCACGAAAGAGATGAATCCCTAGCCGATTTAGTTGCCGACAGGCGAGCTCACACTCCCACGGCTGCGGCGGAACAAGTCGTACCTAATTTAGCAGATATTTACTTCCAACATCGACAGCGAGTCGTCAATTTAGCACAGGTTGTCAGATCCAGATTCCAAAAAGAAGAAAAGCATTTACAACAACTGCAAAATCGATTAAAGCGTTTACCTGTAACATCCCGAACTTTGCAGCAAGCCAGTGGTAAATTGGAAGTGCTGCAACAAAAGTTATCAGCCTTAAATCCCGCAGCAGTTTTGGAAAGAGGTTACGCGGCGGCGATCCAAAGTGATGGTACGATCGTCCGTAGCACCGAGGGTTTAGTGTTGGGAGAGGAATTGACGCTGAAATTGAGTCGGGGCGTGGTGAAAGTTAAGATTGTAGAAATATTGGATGCGACAGAAAAGTTATGATTAATTCGCCCTTGCGTCAGTCAGACTGGAATTATGAAGAAACAGTCGATCGCATAGAAGCAATAATTGAGAGAGTGGAATCGGGAGAATTGCCTCTGGAACAGGTTTTCGAGGAATTTTCGATAGCTGTCGAGTGTTTGCAGGAGTGCGAAACTTTTTTGGCGCGGGGAAAGGAGAAAATGGATTTGTCGATCGAGATTTTAGAAGATGAAATAGATTTTTAGGAGTTCTTAATAATCTACCAAAATTCAATGCAAATATCTCCTGACTCCCCGTGACATAAATTTCCCTAGGGGCTTAAGAAACAGTACAAAAGTCCCCACCAAATTATTTCAAACTTCCATCTATCCCTGCTAAAATCGCCTCAGCTTCCCCACACAAAGCAGCGTGACAGCAACCGTTACTAGCCAACAATCCCCCCCACTGACTCACATCTCCCCGGTTATATTGCAAAGCAGAACCGTCAAAACGAGTAAATCTGCCACCCGCTTCCGTCAAAATCAATTCCGGTGCCGCCAAATCCCAATCTTTAGGCGCAGACTTTCCCGACAGCGCAATATAAACATCAGCCCTTTGTTCCACAATTGTCGCAACTTTACAGCCAATGCTACCGACAGCTAGTTGATTTTGACAAGGCAGTTTATGCAATAATTTATTAAAGCGATCGTCCCGGTGACTGCGACTGGTTACTATAGATAAATCCGCCACTATATTGCGCTCAGAAACCTGCAACTTTACCCTAGAACCATCTCGACTTTCCACAAAAGCACCAGCATCTTTGATGGCGTAAAAAATCTTTTGTTGTTCCGGCCAAGCCACCACTGACAAAACAGGTCTTCCCTGGTATGCTAAAGCAATATGAACGGCAAATTCCCCTGTCCTATCAATAAAATCCCGCGTTCCATCCAAAGGGTCAATAATCCAAACCCAACTTTGAGGTAAGGGAATTTGCCCGTGAATTTCTAAATAAGCTTTGTAAGTTTCTTCGCTAAGATACCCAAATTCTGCATTCCCTAAAGCTGATTGTAATTCAGCGAGAATGTAAGCATTGACAGCGACATCGGCGGCGGTGACTGGCCCATCTTTTTGTTCTTGGATGTCGAGTTTGGGAGTCTGGGAATCCTGGCGATAATAGGATTGTAGGATATCTGATGCACCCCAGGCGATCGATCGCACAATTTCGCTTAATTCTTCGAGATTTTTCATCCTCAAACTTCCCCTAATATTAGCTTAATCATACTCGTTAATCATACTCGTTCCCAGGCTCTGCCTGGGAATGCCTGCCCGGAGGCTCTGCCTCCTTCTTCCTGTTAGTATAATCCGAGGCAGAGCCTCTAGATATGCGTTACCAGGCAGAGCCTAGTAACGAGAGATATTAGCTTAATCATACTCGTTCCCAGGCTCTGCCTGGGAATGCCTGCCCGGAGGCTCTGCCTCCTTCTTCCTGTTAGTATAATCCGAGGCAGAGCCTCTAGATATGCGTTACCAGGCAGAGCCTAGTAACGAG
>NZ_JBGJZU010000080.1:0-4932 GCF_041354475.1 Microcoleus sp. | reverse complement strand
AGATATTAGCTTAATCATACTCGTTCCCAGGCTCTGCCTGGGAATGCCTGCCCGGAGGCTCTGCCTCCTTCTTCCTGTTAGTATAATCCGAGGCAGAGCCTCTAGATATGCGTTACTAGGCAGAGCCTAGTAACGAGAGAAACGAGAGAAAACGCCTCCTGTAGGGGCGGTGCTCCGTGCCCGCCCCTGAAAATTACCAATTAATATGAGGATATTTCCACTCATAATAATTGGGAAATACAAAATTAGTAAACGAAACCGAAATACTCACATCCAAGGATTTTACATGATGCCACCAACCCACAGGAATAAAGATAGCTTCTCCCGGTTCCAAAATCACTTCAATGATTTTCGCCTCTCTGTAAAGAGGATACTTTTCATAGTCGGGATTTTCGCCATCAACCTTACTAAAAACGCCCACATGATTGTAAAGCAGAGGTGTTTGTTGGGGACAAATTAATTTAATTAATTTCCGACCCGAAACTTGCGCTAAAATTAAATTAACTGGGTCATGGTGTAGTGGCGTAATCGTACCTTTTGGACCGAACCAAAAGAAAACTCTGCCGCTTGTTTCCGCAGGATTTAAGTATTCTGGGAAAATTTCGATGTCATTGAATAGAGGTTTGAATTCCGCTCTTTCCAGAGTTTGGTTGTTAGCAACCATGTAGCAGTCATTGGTGGGGCCACCATTGACGACCATATCCACGTATTCGCGGAATAATACAGTTTTTTTGTGATTTTCGATCTTAATTTCGTAATCTGGGTCAGAGTTCCGGTTGACTTGAATTTGCACCTCTGCATCGCCGTATTTTTGCTGCAAATACTCCGGTGTCCACAATTGCAACGCTTTCCAATTGTGCATGATGTTGGTAATAATTACTGGCGTATTTTTGGCGTAGTAATTTTCTAGGAAATATTCTCGCGAAAGGCTGCTTTTACGTTCGATTGTCCCGTATTTTGCAGACAGGGATGCTAATTGATTGTTAATGCTAAGTTGGGATTCTAATTTCTGCAATAACTGCACGTATTGATTACCTGCTTGGAAGTAGGGGTGAGAGGATATTTCCCGGACTTCTGCTGTGGCTGTTTCTGCATCTATACCGGTACTTACTAGGGCTTGAATGATTTCGGCATCGGGTTTATTTAATAATTTGTTGGCTGCTACCCACTGTCTCATGTTGTCGGGGACTTCTTTTTTGCTTGGAGTAAGTAGATTTTGCAGGTTTTGCGTCAGCCATTCTAGATTAACCTGCTGTTGGTCAGTCATGGTAATCCGCAAAGGGGGAAGTGTGATGGTTAGGGGTTGGGTATCAGGCATGATTTTGGTATGTTGTTTTGGGACTAAGTATAGCTATTTTAGCGAACCGCGAAGGCGCAAAGGGCGCAAAGGAAGATTGGGATGAAGTTTACAATTTTTGCATGATTCGGGTATGTTGTTTTGGGACTAATATAGCAATTTTATCGAACCGCGAAGGCGCAAAGGACGCGAAGGAAGATTGGGATGAAGTTTACAATTTTTGTCGGGGTTGTTTTTATGATTTTAACTTAGGGAGTGTTGTCTGTTAAAGTTTTCTGGCTGGGAGTGGTTTTTCCCGGATATTTTGGTAATTTTTACTTGAAGATTAACTATTTTTCATCCAGCTACGGGTTCCGAATTGTTGGCAGGAATCCCCAGCGATTTTGGCGGCTGAGCTGAGACTGTCTGTAAAGTTTTTTTGCAGAATGTAGTGACAAAAAGCTCCGTGAAAAATATCGCCAGCACCTAAAGTGTCTGTGGCTTGAATTGGAGGTATTTCTAAACTGCCATAGTTGCCTTTGCTGAGGTATGAAATTGGTTTTTCGCCACGAGTGATGGCAATATTTGGAATTCCGGCTGCTGATAAATAAGCAAACACTTCTTCTGGGTTGTAGCAGTTGGGTGGATGAAAATTATCGGAGCATATAGCCCATTCGATAAATGGTAATATTTCGTCTAATCCTGGTTTCCAACTGCCTCCGTCGAGTACCATTGGGATGTTCTGGGACTTGGCAATTTTAGCAATTTGTGTGCTGGCTAATATTTGGTGTCCGTCTATCAGGACAATATTAACGGATGTTAAAATATCGGGGTTAATTGTTTGAGTGTCAACCTGGGATTTTGTAGCATTCATCGAGATTACCGATCGCTCTCCGGTTCCTTGAGTTACAATAATTGAAGAAACTGGCGGTGGGTCCGATCGCCTCAGTCCTAAATCGATTATCCTCACATTATACTCAGCCAGGTCATTTTTAATTAATTGGGCGATCGCATGAGTGCCCAAAACCCCAGCCCATATCGCCCTATTCCCCAAATAACCAAAAGTCACCGCAGCATTCGCCGCCGGCCCGCCCGCTGCAATGGTACAATCGGAAGCAACAACTTTCTGATTTTCACCAGGAGGCTTCTGGGCTAAATAAATTAAATCCAAAGTCCCCAATCCCAAAAACAATCCCGTTTTCATATCTGCGTTAATCCGCGTTTATCTGCGGTGAAAAAATCTACATCTTAAAATGCAAGCAAATCCCCATACAGGAACACTTTACATCGTCGGAACCCCGATCGGCAACCTGGAAGACATGACTTTTCGCGCCATCAAAATTTTGCAAGCAGCCGACTTGATTGCCGCGGAAGATACTCGCCATACAGGTAAACTTTTGCAACATTTCCAAATCCAAACTCCCCAAATCAGCTATCACGAACACAACCGACATCAACGACTTCCCGAACTCATCGACAAACTGCTTTTAGGCAAAGATATCGCCCTAGTTACAGATGCTGGAATGCCCGGAATTTCCGATCCTGGTTCCGAGTTAGTCAAAGCTTGCGCTGATGCTAATATTAACATCATCCCCATTCCCGGAGCCTGTGCTTGCATAGTAGGAATCAGTGCATCAGGATTACCCACCGACAGATTTGTATTTGAAGGTTTCTTGCCCGCTAAAGGTCAAGAACGCCAACAAAGTTTAGAAGCTTTGCAAATAGAATCCCGCACCATTATTTTATACGAATCTCCGCACCGATTGCGACAAACTTTACAAGATTTAGCAAATAGTCTGGGAAGCGATAGACAGATTGTACTGGCGAGAGAATTGACCAAGATGCACGAAGAGTTTTGGCGTGGTAGTATCGAAAGTGCGATCGAACTTTACACAAATAATGAACCCAAAGGAGAATTTACCCTCATCATCGGCGGCCTCCAAACAGCAGCCCCAGTATTCTCCGAAGACGCCATCAAAGCCGAATTACAAACATTAATCAAAGAAGGAATAAGCCGTTCCCAAGCCAGCCGCCAACTAGCCCAACAAACCTCCCTTCCCCGCCGCCAAATCTACCAACTCGCCCTGACACTAGACGACAGTTAATGATTATAATAGAAGGAATGCACGAGACCGAGTTGGAATAATACCTACAATCATACTAGAAAAACCTATGGCACGCGGCAACTACGATCGACAAAAACCATATTTACGCAACCCCCACATCAACAAACCAATTGCCGAGATTTATGCAGACTTAGACGCCTTTACCTGGGAGATATTTGAGGATCAACCCCACCGCTTCGATACCGTCAGTTTTTACGTCTTGCTTCCCCCTTTGTTTTACGAAGGAAAATTCATCAAAGGAATTTACTTCAGCGAAGCAGTCGAACTCATCAACAAACTATTTCCCGGATTATCATCAGTCTTTCATTCCTTTACCTTTGTTCCCTGGATTGGATATTCTTGGGCGCCGATAGCCGATGCTTACTCCAGCTTGTACACAAACCCGCAGCGGGATAAATGGTTTCGTGAAACTTATCCTGATCGCGCACACAAACCAACTATACCATTACAAGACTGCGACTTCATCAACGAATACTGGATTTCCCCCAGGAATGTCCCAGAAAAAGACATCGACTTACTCGCCGTCGCCCGCATCTCCGAAGAAAAGAACTTACCGATAATTGCCAAAGCCTTAAAAATATACCGCCAAAAACACCCGCAAAAACCGATAAAATTAACAATTCTCAGTGGACACGACTTTGATGTTAACAACATCAACAGCCTTGACGAATCTGCCTTAAACGAATGGCGACAAATCGAGACAATTTTAACCAATCCCTTCGACTACATCAATTTATTGCCGAGAGTAGACTACTACAACGAAATGCCCGCTTATTATTCGCGAGCAAAAGCATTTGTCCTCGGTTCCCTCCTCGAAGGAAAAAACCGAGCCATCATGGAAGCTATGAGTTGCAACATACCAGTAATTTGCTTCCAAGAATTCAATCAATACGCCAGAGGAAACGCACCTGTTTTCCCAGAAGGTGCAGGGCTTTACGCTAAATTCGATCCAGAATCTCTCGCCGATACTATATATACTGTATTGGAAAATCGGACAGAATTCAAACCGCGATATCAGTATTTAAAGCATTGCGGGCGCAAGAACTTTTTCAATACTTGCATTGACAGTTTTCCCTACTATCAGCACAACATTCCCGACTACAAACCCGGAGATGTTGTTAACAATTTGTGGCTGGATTTAGCAGTTCAGCAAAACTATCAAGTTAGCTTGAATAGCTTCTTGTACGGAGGTTCACATCTTTCGCACCTGCGCGGGATAAATGCGATTCAGCAACATCTCGGCGAACTCACAAAGTTTATAGCTAAGTAAGATGCCCACAGTAGGGACACGGCAATGCCCATTAGTGTCAACTTAACGTCAAACCCAGTCAGAGACTGCTGGCAAGACTATTAAATCTAGATCCCCCCTAGCCCCCCTTAAGAAGGGGGGGATAGGAGTCTTTTCAAAGTCCCCCTTCCCCCCTTGGGGGGGGCTAGGGCGTGTTTTCAAACTCGTTGTATACTGGAAAATAGGCGATCGCAACCACTTAACGCTCATGAACCGAGGAGACTTAAGTAACGAACAGTGGG
>NZ_JBGJZU010000079.1:0-29031 GCF_041354475.1 Microcoleus sp. | reverse complement strand
GGACAAGAGTCCGATCAAAGTCTGTCAAGAAGGGGGGGACAAGAGTCCGATCAAAGTCTGTCAAGAAGGGGGGGACAAGAGTCCGATCAAAGTCTGTCAAGAAGGGGGGGACAAGAATCGGATCAAAGTCTGTTAAAAAAGGGGGAGACAAGAATCGGATCAAAGTCTGTTAAAAAAGGGGGAGACAAGAATCGGATCAAAGTCCCCCTTCTTAAGGGGGATTTAGGGGGATCTAGACTGCGATACAAACGAGAGATACAGAGGGTTTCAGTCTCAAACAGTATCCTTCATGGCATCAGAATGTCGTTCTTGCCGCCACCGAGATTCGGCTTCTGCGTAACGCTGGCGCGCTGTGGTGATTTCCTCCTCGTAATGCTTGATTTTGTTGCCGTATTTGTGGTTCAACCACTGAATGTCATGGGCGAGAATTTCCTTCAATTTTTGTTCTTGGACTTCCACCCATTCAATTTTCAACTGCGCCATTTGTTCCGGTGAGTAAGTACCAGCGGGCGGTTCATACTGTTCGGCAATTTGAGCAACATCGGCTTTAAACTTAAAGTAACGCTGTTCTCGTTTTTCGTCCTGTTCTTTTTCAATTTGATGTTTTTCTTTCTCGTACCAGCCGATTTGAAAGTCGGCTTCTACCATGTCCCAATTCTTCATTCGCCCGCTGGTATCGCCTTCGCTGACAAATTTAGAGCGACGCAGGTTTAAGGCTTGCTCGTAGGCGAGTTGTCGCTGTTTGAGAGTAACTTCTTCGTCGATTCCGGCAATCTGATTTGCCTCCAATTCGGTGATTTCTATCGGGAGGCTGCTTTCGTATTGCCCAATTAATGAGCGGGCGTGTCCGGGCATTTCAAAGGCGTCGTTTTGCAGTGATGCGGCTCCCCATAACATTACTACGGGTAGGCTGGCTGCGATCGCATTTAACACAATTCCCCCCGGTAATCCCAACCCGATCACAATCCCCAGAGACATCGCATATTCGGTGCCGCTCAATCCCACGGCTAAACCGACATCGCTAAAGGGTAGTTTGTTCAAATATTGACCTTCCACTTGTAGCACTAAGGTGGTTTGAGATTCGTAATAAAGTTCGCCAAATTCATTTTTGGGGGGATGAGCTTGTTTTTGTTTTTGGATATCTTGCAATGCTTGCTGAGTGCTACTTTTCTTGCGATGATGTTCCATAACTTTCATCACTTTTTTGTCCGCCACCACCCCCGCAGCGCCGCCGATGAACAAACTCGCTGGAATGCTCATACTTCCAAAGCCGGAAGTCAATATTCGCGCTCCCGCACTGAAGGTAAGTGCGCTCATTATTCCTACCAAAATATTGACTATTTTTTTTGTTTCAGGGTTGGGGTTGCGCCTCGCTAAAGGTGTTAAATCGTTAATCCGATTTTTGGCTTTTTCTCCTTCTGCATATCGTTTTTCCCGCTGACTCATTTGGGATTTGATTTGTTCGGGGAGTAGGGCGGTTAATTCTTGGTGCAGGTATTGCCATGCTACGATGCTGGAGGTAGAGTTATGGTGATTGGTGGTAGAATTCATGGGTTTTATCTCGTTGTTTTTTGGCTTGATAAGATAGTGTCGCTACGGATTGAAGGTTTAGGCAGAATTCGGGGAAAAAAGTTCGGCAACGGATTTTGTAACGGATGTAATATCAATTCTGGTTGGATCGGAATTATTTAACCGCAGAGAACACAGAGAACACAGAGGAAGAGAAGAGAGAGGAATAATTCGGATTTGTAGTAAGTAAGGTGCGTCGCCCGAAGTCAATCTGCAAGTTCCATTAAACACGAGCAGCGACGCACCCTACAGATTAACTAAATTAATTGGATTTGACTGTCATTTTTCGGGCTTTGGTAAAGGCTGCATCAATGCAAGGTGTCATGGAGCGCCTTACTGCATCTTCATCTTTTCCTTCGTCTAAAGCACAAATGCTTTCTTTGCTGCTCAATTGGTTCGTTAGGTCTTCATATAATTGACCTTGAGGTATGATGAATGAGATGACTACTCCCTGTTTTTCGATGTCGTCAACGAGGGTTTTGACTCGACTAAAATCGATCGCACGCTCCCCTTGACGTGGCTCAAAGTCATTGGCTACAATGGTGAGTATGCCTGGATTTTTGTTGGTTTGATGTTGTTGTTGAATGGTACTTTGACTCCGTTCTAATAAGGCAACAAGAGAGGTTCCGGGTTGTTTGTTGGTAATCGATCGCCCATTGTGTTGACATTCCCCCATTAGCGTTAAACTATTGGTAATGGAGATGGTTTTGGTGACGACGGCCCGATCGGCAAACGGAATGCTGACAGCGGTATCTCCCGGTTTATAATGTTGGCTGCTGAGTTGACAGTGGGTTTGGCGCTGCAAGGTGTAGCGATCGGCAGAGGAGGAATTATCGTCGGCGCGGTAGTGTACGATCGGTTGAGTGGCGAGTTCTGGGTAAATGAAAGCTGCAAGGGCGATCGCGCTGACACCCACAGCAGCTACAATCGCAGGAGATTTGTACCAAGCTTTCTCCGATTCAGTTGTATAATTAACCATCATAGGGACTTCTCCAATTGCGCTTTTGAAGAGATGTCGCAGGAGTCACCCAGTTTATGCAGTATTCATTTTGTTATGATAGCCATTCCCCAAACACCCCAAAAAATGTCCGTTGAGGAATACCTAGAATGGGAAGCTCAACAAGAGATTCGCCACGAATATGTCAACGGCGAAGTTTTTGCCATGACGGGTAGTACAATTCCTCATAACGATATTGCACTTAACTTTTATACTGCATTACGCCCACATATACGTTCCACAGGCTGTCGGATGAACGTGTCAGATGTGAAATTGCAAGTCAGTTTTCAACGCCGTTACTACTACCCTGATGTGATAGTCAGTTGCGATCCTCAAGACTTGAATTCCCGCCAATTCATCCAGAATCCTAAAATTATTGTGGAAGTTCTTTCACCCAGTACAAGTGCTAAGGATAGGGATGAAAAATTCACTTGTTATCTAAAAATTCCGACTTTGCAAGAGTATATCTTGATTGATTCACAAAAGATTTTTGTTGAACGTTACTGTCGGGGAGAGGGCAGAATGTGGCTTTACTATTCTTACACTGCTGGGGAGATTATCACTTTATCAAGTATTGGGTTTAATTTGCCGATCGCACTTTTGTATGAAGACGTTGGATTTGAAACAGCAACAGAAACCTAAAAATACCCCTCATCCAGTCCGCGCAGGCGGACTTTGTTTGTGTAGTAGCGGTTTCAACCGCCGAGTTATGTTATCGAGTCCAAGCCAGCCATTTATTAAACAAATTCTTTACCAACGGTGTCAAACGAGTGCGATTGTACGCATCCCCGGCTTTCCGAATTGCATCAGCTTGCGTCGGATAGGGATGAATTACGCTAGCAATTTTTCCTAAACCAATATTGTTAACCATTGCTAAAGTAATTTCGCTAATCATATCTCCGGCGTTTCTCGCCACAATCGTTGCACCTAATATTTTATCGCTACCTTTCTTGACGTGAATTTTCACAAAACCTTCATCTTCACCGTCTATAATTGCCCGATCGACTTGACTGAAAGGAATCAAAAATGTATCGATCTCAGTTCCTTTAGCTTTAGCCTCAGCTTCGCCCATCCCGACATGAGCAATTTCTGGGCTAGTATAAGTACACCAAGGAATTGTTAAAGCACTGAGTTTTTTGCGTCCGAAAAACAGCGTATTTTGAATGACAATCCTCGCCGCAAAATCAGCAGCATGAGTGAATTTATGCTTCATGCAAATGTCGCCCGCAGCGTAAATGCGGGGATTAGTAGTTTGCAAATTGTCATTGACAAATACGCCAGTTTGTGTATTGTAATCAACGCCCACAGCCTCCAAATTCAATCCTTCGACATTGGGCGATCGCCCGGTGCTAATGAGAATTTCATCTACTGTTACAGTACCTCCTTTACCCTGAGATTCATAATAAATTACTTTGCCTGTATTTGTTTGCTCAACGCGCTCTATTTTGGATTCAAGTATTAACTGAATTCCTTCCCGCACAAACGCCTGCTGCACAATGTTAGCAGCATCGACATCTTCCTTGTCCAAAATGTGAGCATTTTTGTGGAATAACACGACTTCTGAACCCAGCCTGCGGAAGGCTTGAGCTAATTCGCAGCCGATCGGACCTGCACCAATTACTGCCAAACGCTGAGGTTTTTCTGTGAGGTTAAACACAGTTTCATTACTCAGATACCCACCTTCTTGTAAACCTGGAATTGGCGGTTTTAGCGCCCTTGCACCAGTTGCAATTACTGCTTTTTTAAAGCGGAGAGTTTGACCAGCC
Organism: Microcoleus sp.; assembly: GCF_041354475.1. NCBI lineage: Bacteria > Bacillati > Cyanobacteriota > Cyanophyceae > Oscillatoriales > Microcoleaceae > Microcoleus > Microcoleus sp. The sequence continues at coordinate 24,699 of NZ_JBGJZU010000079.1, read as the reverse complement.
ACTTCTACTGTATTGTTACTGGTAAAACGACCAGAACCTAAGAAAACATCGACTCCTAATTTGTCCTGATATCGTTGCACAGAATCAACATCGCTGATGTCGGCCCTGATGCGCCGCATTCTTTCCATCACTGCGGAAAAATCAACTTCTGTACCGTTAGGAACGCTAACACCAAATTTACTTGCTTCCGAGATATCAGCGACACTACGAGACGAACGAATCAGCAATTTTGAAGGAACGCAACCGACATTTAAACAATCGCCTCCCATCAAATGTTTTTCAATCAAAGCAACTTTCGCGCCTAAACCAGCAGCCCCGGCGGCCACAATTAATCCTGCGGGCCCTGCTCCAATTACTACTAAATTGTAACAGCTAGCCGGCTGCGGGTTTACCCAATTTGAGGGATGCAAATAAGAGACTAATTTTTGGTTGTGTTCGTCCATCGGGGGGACTGTTACGCGATCGACTTTTGAGTGTGACATTAGCAAATTCTCCTAATTAAACACTTTCATCCAAAGCTTGGCGAGCTATCCGAGTGATAGAGACAGTAACAGCGACTGTGGCTAGAAAACTGATGATATTGATCGACCATTTTACTGCGGAATCTTGGGGATTAGTACACCCTGTTGCTGCGCCGATCGCAGCCAAATCTCCTACCAAAGAACCGGAATAAACATACAGAATAGTTCCCGGTATCATCCCGAAGGAACCGAGGATATAATCTTTCAAAGAAACTTGGGTAATCCCCAAAACGTAATTCAATAAATTAAAAGGAAATAAAGGACAAAGACGTGTCAGAAATACTATTTTTAATCCTTGTTGAGAAATTGCGCGATCGAGAGCTTGGAACTTGGGATGATTTTCCATATATTTTACCAGGCGATCGCGCGACAAGTATCGCCCAATCAGGAAAGCAAAGGTGGCTCCTAAAGTTGCCGCTACAAACACGTAGACTGAACCCCACCACAGCCCAAACAGCACCCCACCTCCCAGGGTCAAAACAGCACCTGGTATAAATAGTATAGTAGCTAAGTTGTAAGTGGCTACAAATGCGACTGGTCCCCACCACCCTAAGTCCTGGATCTGGATGAGCACTGTTCTTAAAAAATCTTGGATGTAGGAAGATTTAGTTGCTAGAATGAACAGAGAGAGTGAAAGGGCGATCGATAAAAAAAATAATTTGCGTTTAAAAGGATTCCGGGGATAGTTGGCATTTTGTGCTTGTGGCATAATTCACCCTAAATAGCTCTTTGGATTATGGGTAATACCTTCACAGGTTTGTAGTTAGGCCTGTGGGCGATCGCGAAACCTTAAAATTAGTTGGCAAGGTCAGAAAATTGGGTTATCATTGATTATGATAGTCTAATTCCATAAAGTTTTAGATTTTTTTTACCACAGAGGGCGCAGAGAGCGCGGAGAAAGAGCGGGTAGAAAGATGGGTTGACGAATGAGTTAATATTTTTTACTGTCAATTTAAGTTTTTGTGAAAATCTACTTTTAAGTAAATTAGCCATGACTGCAAACAGCTTACTCCCCATTCCTGAGTATTTTGACCCGAAGAAAGTCAGTGAAGTCTGGCGGGTACCTTATCAAGAACGTGCTGTTCAAGCTAAAGAATGGGCTGTGAAACACAGTATTCTGCCTGCTGCTAGGGATACCAACCGCATTTGTTTGTTGATAATTGATGCCCAAAATACTTTTTGTTTGCCGGAATTTGAACTATTTGTGGGTGGGCGTTCGGGTAGCGGTGCTATTGATGACAATCTGCGACTGTGCGAGTTCATTTACCGCAATTTAGACAGAATTACCACGATCGCGCCCACCATGGATACCCATACGGCTATGCAAATTTTTCATCCAATTTTTTGGATAAATGCAGCAGGGGAACATCCGCAACCAGCCGTAACTTCCATTAGCCTAGAAGATGTTGCCAATGGTATTTGGAAAGTTAATCCCGCCGTGGCTGATAGCATCAGCGGTGGCAATTTTTTGGCCCTGGAAAAACACGCTCTGCATTACGTGCAGAAACTTAGCGATAATGGCAAATATCCCTTGACAATTTGGCCCTATCACTCGATGCTTGGTGGTATCGGACACGCGCTGGTTTCGGCGGTGGAAGAAGCTGTTTTTTTCCATAGCATCGCCCGCGAAACTCAAGCCATTTTTGAAATCAAAGGTGGCAATCCCCTCACGGAAAACTATTCTGTTTTGCAGCCGGAAGTTTTAGAGGGGGCGGATGGGAGTGCGATCGCTCAAAAGAATGTTAGTTTTATTGATAAGTTGCTGGATTTTGATGCAGTCATTATTGCTGGACAAGCTAAAAGTCATTGCGTTGCTTGGACAATTGATGATTTATTGACGGAAATTTTGGCGCGCGATTCGGAGTTAGCAAAGAAGGTTTATTTGTTGGAAGATTGTACTTCGCCTGTGGTTGTTCCTGGTGTTGTTGATTTTACGCAAGCAGCAGATGCGACTTTTCAAAGATTTGCGGCAGCGGGTATGAATGTGGTTAAATCTACTGAGTTTGAAGTACCATCAAGATAAGTTAGCAACAGGCTATGACTATGACCTTAGTATCTAATGAGCCATCGGTTATTATCCGTACAGAGCGTGGGTTGACGATCGCAGGTACGCGCATCACTCTCTACGATGTGATGGACTATGTAATCGCCCAGTATCCGCCTAAATTTATTCGTTCCCTGTTTGATTTGACAGAGGATCAAATTAATGCAGCCCTTTCTTACATAGATACACATTCGGCAGAAGTTGATGCAGAATACCAAGTTGTTCTCAAGGAAACTGAGGAAATTAGGCAATATTACGAAGAACAAAATCGCGATCGCATTGCCCACATTGCTACCCTCCCACCACCACCTGGATTAGAGGCTGCTTGGGAAAAGCTTCAAGCATCGAAGGCACGTCACTTAGTCCAGTCATGATTTTTTTAATAGATCACAACTTCAAGGGACACGCACGAGTTCTTCTTGGCAGTATTGCTAGCCAAGGTTGGCTTGATTTTGTCCAAATTCGCTTCGTCATGTTTGAGGAGGTGGGATTGTCAATTGATAGCAGTGATAGAGTTGTTTGGAGACTCGCTCAGGAAAATCAAATGATTTTACTTACAGCTAATCGAAGCATGAAAGATGAAGACTCATTAGAGCAAGTCATGCGCGAGGAAAACACTCCGAACTCATTACCAGTTGTGACAATTGGTAATGCCGAGCGAGTATTAAATGACTCAAGTTATCGAGAACGGTGTGTCGGGCGTATTGTTGAGATTGCCATTTATAGTGGCAATTACATAGGCGCAAGAAGAATTTTCATTCCATGAGGGTGAGACTTGAGGGATTGCATTCCTAAACAGCAACTCCTAGCAAGTTGTTATTTTTTTGATGCCAGACAAGTTATTTTTGAATTTGTCGAGCTATTCGATTGCAATTTTGCAGATGAGATTTTTCAAGATGTTTATCCAGATATATTAAATTATGAGATAGCAGGGGTGACACTTAAAGGGCTTTCTAAACCTACATTATTAAGTTCATATTTATCAAAAAATAGCACAAACCTAGATAGCTTAGCCAAAGATTATCTTTTAGGTATTGCTGAAAAGTTACAACCATTGCCTGCTGAGTTTAGCCTTAATAAAGAGCTAATTTGGTAAAAAAAAAGATTATTCATTTGACTGCTCAAAGAGGAGAGAGGGGCGGGTTTTCGAGGTTAGCAATTTTTGGCGTTTATGGTTGGTAAAACCCGCCCCTACCTTTCCTTGTTTATTTCCCGTCCAGTCTCGGCACTCCCTGCAAAAAATCGCCGCTTAACATTAACTCAGTCATCGGGTCTAACTTACCACTGACTTTTATTTTTTTATCTTTCTGAAAGCGCTCGATATCTGCTGGAAAATTACCAGAATTATATCCCAACTTATTTAAATAATCAATCGCTTGTTTGTCAGTTAACGAGATATCCGCAGGACGAAAAATTGGCACGTATTGCTCGCGCCAAATCTGGGCAAAGGTTGCTCTGTCTAAATAGAAAATTCTGCCCCGCGCCGGATCGGCAATGGTAGCAATATTATGATTAATTCCCAATAAAGCGACGGCGTGGGGAAGTTTCCGAGGGCCGTCAAATAGCCAAACTGCTAATACTCCGGGGCGATTAATTTGCTGTATTTGCTCCCAACTTGGAGTTAGTTCAATTCCTTGCATTCCTAAAGCTCTTGCTGCTATAATTAACTGGGGCATGGAAGTTCCTAAACGACTGGTTCCTGCCAAATGGGCTACACTCGATTCCGTCGCATTCATTCCCCACCTTCTTAAGATTGTGGCTAGGGCTGCTGGAGCACAACTGCTGTTAGATGTTTGGCGAAATACACCGTTTGGCTGCAAATTGTCAATTAAATCAGCGTAAATTGGTGCCATGAAATAGGATTCAGCGCTGGTAAATCCGCCCAATCCTAAGCAGCCAATTAAGATGACGGCAATTACTTGCGATCGCGCTGTCTGCCAGCTTATACTCAAGCCAATACCGCAGACTCCCATCAACATTACTCGCAGCAAAGTCCAAGTAACTCGCATCCCGTGCCCGCGCCACTCGATCGGCAAAGCTGGCATTTGTGGCAGATTTAGAGCCAGTAGCAGCAAGCCAATATAAAAACCTAAAAACAGCAGGGCGATCGCATTTCTGCCCTTAAATAAGTCATTAGCCGTTACTCCCGCTCGAACTAACACCTTTCCGAACCTGATTCCCCAGACTAACAGCACCGAACCCAGCACCAGCGTCAAAAGTATTTCCATAAGTTCAGAATTGGGTCGCTTAACTAGGTTTTAACACGCTTGGCGATCGCCAGGGGGAGAGAATTTTTTTCTTGCTTCTTCCTTGAAAAAAATTCTCCCAATATCTGGCAACAGACGGACACATCCGGTGTAAGATCGATCTAAGTCACAGCCCGTTAAAGCCACCAACAAACCATTAGCTAGCTTAATATATTAAGCGCGCCTATTGAGGAGCGATAACAGCTCGTCAGACTCAAGAGCAAATATTCAGGAAAAATCATGCCAGCAACAGCCGCCAACGATGTAGACGTAGCAGAGCAATATTGGCACTACCTAGAAAGATCGAAGGTTGCAACTATCTTAGAAACCAACCTAGATCAAGGTATAGAACCGAGCGAAGTTGCCATTCGCCAACAAAAATTCGGTCTCAACGAACTAACAGTTAAAGCAGGGAAACCCGCCTGGTTAAAATTTGTCCTCCAATTTAACCAACCACTGCTAATTATCTTGCTGAGTGCTGGTTTAATCAAAGCCCTAATTGGAGAATGGCTCAACGCCAGCGTAATTTGGGGTGTCACAACTACCAACGCGATTATCAGTTTCGTCCAAGAAGCTGGGGCTGAGAAAAAAATCGATGCCCTAGCTAAAGCTGTCACCACCGAAGCCACAGTCATTCGGGGTGGCAAAAAATTAAGAGTTCCCTCAAAAGAACTTGTTGTTGGTGACTTAGTAACCCTGACTTCCGGTGACAAAGTACCGGCAGACTTGCGCTTAATTAAAGTGCGCGACTTACAAATAGACGAATCGGGACTCACTGGGGAATCCGTAGCCGTCGAAAAAGAATTAGGACAATCGGGAGACTTGGTGCTACCGCAAGAAACGCCCCTAGCAGAGCGGGACAATATGGCCTATGCTGGCAGTTTTGTCACTTTTGGTCAAGGTAGCGGTATCGTAATTGCGATCGCCAATAAAACCGAAACCGGCAAAATCTCCCAACTATTAGACAGACACATCGATCTCACCACGCCCTTAACCCGCAAATTTAACGAATTCAGTCAAAACTGGCTGTTATTCGTGTTGGGAATGGCAACCTTGACCTTCGCAGTCAGATTGGGGAGACCAGTTCCAGCCGGAGTTTCAGCCTTCAAAGAAGCAGTCGAACCCGCAGTCGCCCTGATTGTCGGCGCAATTCCCGAAGGCTTACCCGCCGTCATCACCGTTACTCTAGCGGTGGGCGTTTCCCGGATGGCAACTCGAAATGCGATCGTCCGCAAATTGCCCGCTGTAGAGACCCTAGGCGGCGCTACAGTCGTCTGTTCCGACAAAACCGGAACTTTGACGGAAAACCAGATGACGGTGCAAGAAATCTATTCTGGTGGTAAATCCTACTCAGTTACGGGTACTGGCTACAGCCCGGAAGGGGAAATTCAACTCAATCAATTGCCAATTAGTGTCAGTCAATCTCCAACTTTGCAAGAATGTTTGCAAGCTGGATTAATTTGCAACGACACTCACCTGGAATTCAAAGATAATAATTGGATTGTGATCGGAGATCCGACAGAAGGAGCATTAATTGCTGCGGGCAAAAAAGCTGAATTGAGTCAGCAAGTTTTGGAAAAATCCATGCCGCGGATCGATTCAATTCCCTTTGAATCGCAGTTTCAATACATGGCAACTTTGCACAAAACTCCCACGGGCAAAGTTTTGTATGCCAAAGGTTCCGTAGAATCAATTCTGAGCCGCTGTGGTTCCAGTTTGGATACGGAAGGAAATCCGGCACAAGTCGATCGCGAACAAACCCACCATCAAGTCGATGAAATGGCAAAGCAAGGCTTGCGCGTCTTGGCTTTAGCGAAAAAGGTAGTACCCGAAAGCCAAAATTCCGTCGATCATGCGGATTTGGAATCTGGGCTAATTTTCTTGGGACTACAGGGGATGATCGATCCGCCACGGGCTGAGGCCATAGCAGCCGTCCAAGCTTGTCAAACCGCTGGAATCCAAGTCAAAATGATTACCGGCGATCACATTGCGACAGCCAAGGCGATCGCCCGTCGCATGGGATTCCGCAAAACTAAACATAACAGGGAACTGGTAGCTTATACAGGCGCTCAACTCGCCGAAATGAGCAAAAGCGAACTCGCCGAAGCTGTAGAAGCTGGTTCAGTTTTTGCCCGTGTCGCGCCGGAACAAAAACTCCGCCTGGTAGAAGCTTTGCAACTTCAAGGCGAAATTGTGGCGATGACGGGAGATGGTGTTAACGATGCGCCCGCCCTGAAACAAGCGGATATCGGGATTGCGATGGGTAGTGGTACGGAGGTTTCTAAGGAAGCCGCCGATATGATTTTGACCGATGATAACTTTGCGTCGATCGAATGTGCTGTGGAAGAAGGGCGAGCGGTTTACAAAAATCTGCTCAAAGCAATTAGCTTCATTCTCCCAGTCAACGGCGGAGAATCGATGACAATTTTGCTCAGCACGCTGCTGGGCCGGGAATTGCCGATTTTGTCGCTACAAATTCTCTGGCTGAATATGCTCAATTCGATTACGATGACTGTGCCCTTGGCTTTCGAGCCCAAGTCCACGGGAGTCATGAAACAACAACCGCGATCGGCAAATGAACCTTTGCTCACCGGTAATCGGATCAAGCGAATCATCGCTATTTCTCTTTACAACTGGACTGTGATTTTCGGAATGTTTGAATGGGTGCGCCAAGCCGATTGGGGAACCATCGAACTCGCCCGCACCATGGCCATTCAAGCTTTAGTAATGGGGAGAATTTTTTACCTATTAAGCCTCAGCCAATTGTTACCTTCTTTGATGGCTAAATTTAGCGGTTCTCAGGAAAAAGTTAGTGGTGCCCCCGCCCTCGGTGTGGGAATTGTAGTAGCGGTGATTTTGCAGATTATCTTTGCCAATTCTCCGTTTATCAATAGCATATTTGAGACGGCTCCCATGAACTTGGATCAGTGGCTAATTTGTTTCGGTGTAGCTTTACCCATGATCGGTGTTGCTCTCTCCGTCAACCGCTTTGACCCGCCTAACTAATATAACTTGTAGGTACTGCAATGTTCTCACCAATCGGGTAAGGTAGATGCGTCGGCTGTGCCTCCACTAGACTCCACTCTTCGAGGCACAGCAAGAGTGACATGGGTTCCCAGGAAGAGCCTGGGAACCATTTAATACTATATTCAAATAACATAATTAATTGGTTTAAAGCAGAAATTATGGTGTCTAATTTACAAGTAAAATTGCCAATTCACGAAACTTTTCAGTCTACCGTTCAAGGCGAGGGATACTGGACGGGGACTTTAGTTGATTTTATCAGATTGGCTGGTTGCCCTGTGAGGTGTCCTTGGTGCGATACTGGTTACTCCAATGGTGGCAAAGGTTTACCCGCAATACCACAGTCGATCGCCCAATTGCTAGCTCAGTTGCAGTCCCGAAGAGTTGTGATCACTGGCGGTGAGCCTTTCATTCACCGGGATTTACCTGAGTTAGTACAAACTTTGTTAGCCGCCGATAAGCAAGTGAGTATTGAAACTTCCGGTGCTTACTGGCTAGATGTTTCACCCCAGGCTTGGATTACTCTTTCTCCTAAAGAACACGTCAGTCCTAAATATCCGGTACAAGAGCTTTTTTGGACTAGAGCTAATGAAATTAAATTGGTGGTTAGCACTGGCAAAGAAGTTGAATTTTATCAGAAATATTTGCCAAACAATGTAGATATTCCGGTTTTTTTACAGCCGGAATGGAACTCGAAAGATGCAGCTATTCCGATTATCTTGGAATTGCTAAAACAAAACCCTAATTACAGGTTATCTTTGCAAACTCACAAGTTTATTGGCGTGCCATAGTTCCCAGCATCTCATATCAATTCCGGTTGTATCGGAATGATTTAACCGCGAAGGCGCTCATGACGCGAAGGAAGAGGAGAGAAAGTTTAATACAGGACGATGAAGAGAGGATTTTATATCACCTAGGAAGACCAAGGATAATTTTTTATTCGTACAGAATATGGAACTGGATTTGAAAAATCAAAGATTCCAGGTTTAGCCCCACGGGGCGACGGAAACTAATTTGACGATTCTTTGATATTCTTGAGTTTGGATGCCAGCTATTCCAAAGGCAGCGCTAAGATAGTTAAGCACTGTTTTGCACTACTCCCATGTCCCAACGCCCCGAAACCTCAAACAGCCAGCCAAGTGCATCCCTCAACGGGCATAATCTGACGACTCCTAACTCTCATAACCAAAATACGATTCGGGTTCGCGGTGCCAGACAGCACAACCTCAAGAATGTGGATTTGGAACTGCCGCGCGATCGCCTGATCGTGTTTACGGGTGTGTCCGGTTCTGGTAAGTCTTCCCTGGCTTTCGATACAATTTTTGCCGAGGGACAGCGCCGCTACGTGGAGTCTCTCAGCGCCTACGCGCGACAGTTTTTGGGACAGTTGGATAAGCCGGATGTGGACGCAATTGAGGGCTTGAGTCCGGCTATTTCGATCGACCAAAAGTCAACTTCCCACAACCCGCGATCGACTGTGGGCACTGTTACAGAAATTTATGATTACCTGAGACTACTCTACGGCAGAGCTGGCGAACCCCACTGTCCGATTTGCGATCGCTGCATTGCACCACAGACAATAGATGAAATGTGCGATCGCGTCATGGCCCTTCCTGACGGTACTCGCTTTCACCTTCTCGCGCCCGTGGTACGCGGAAAAAAAGGCACTCACCGCAAATTATTATCCAGTTTAGCCACAGAAGGATTTAGTCGAGTCAAAGTTAACGGCGAGATTTTAGAACTTTCGGAAAATATCGAATTAGATAAAAATCTAACGCACAACATCGAAATAGTTATTGACAGGTTAATTAAAAAACCTGGTTTAGAAGAACGTTTAGTTGATTCTCTCTCGACTTGTCTGCGTCATTCAGAAGGAATTGCCATCATAGAAGAGTTACCAGCAGAGGAAAATTCCGAACCAAATCCACCCATCGTATTTTCCGAAAACTTTGCGTGCCCGGAACACGGCGCAGTAATGGAAGAACTGTCGCCCCGGTTATTTTCATTTAATTCGCCCTATGGTGCGTGTCCAAACTGTCACGGTTTGGGCAGTTTACGCACCTTTGCGCCAGAGTTGGTAGTCCCGGATGCGAAAGCGCCTATTTATTGTGCGATCGCCCCTTGGTCTGACAAAGACAATTCCTATTATCTCTCTTTACTTTGCAGTGTTGCTGATGCTTGCGGATTTAATATTGACATTCCTTGGTATCGTTTAAGGCCGGAACACCAGCGGGTACTTTTGTATGGCAATGAGGAAAATCAAACAAGAGAAAATAAGAAACGCGACCCCAATTCCAGCGATTTAAGAAGAGATTTTAAAGGTGTAATTGCCATGTTGCAACGCCAGTATGAAGATACTGGTTCTGATTTGATTAAGCAGAAGTTGGAACAGTATCGCGTTGATAAACATTGCCATGTTTGTCAGGGTAAACGCTTGAAACCAGAAGCACTTTCAGTGCGGTTGGGACAGTACGGCATTGTAGATTTAACCAGTATTTCGATTCGGGAATGCCGGGAACGAGTAGATAATTTAGGATTGAGCGATCGGCAATTTCAAATATCCGATTTAGCCCTCAGAGAAATCAAAGCCAGACTGCAATTTTTGCTTGATGTCGGATTAGATTATTTGACTTTAGACCGCGCAGCAATGACCCTTTCTGGTGGGGAAGCCCAGCGAATTCGACTAGCTACTCAAATCGGTTCCGGTTTGACTGGAGTGCTTTATGTTTTGGACGAACCCAGCATTGGTTTGCACCAAAGAGACAATTTTCGACTGCTGCAAACTTTAACAAAGTTACGAGATTTAGGCAATACTTTGATTGTAGTAGAGCATGATGAAGAAACAATGCGATCGGCAGATCACATTGTGGATATCGGACCGGGCGCCGGCGTACACGGCGGCAAAATTATATCCCAAGGAAGTTTAGCAGACTTGCTAGCCGCTGAAGAATCCTTAACTGGTGCTTATCTGTCAGGAAAGCGAGTAATTGAAACCCCAGCCCAAAGGAGAAAAGGCAATGGCAAATCTCTCTCCATCACCAATGCAAGGCGCAATAATTTAAGAAATATTAATGTAGAAATTCCCCTCGGAAAACTTGTCTGTGTTACGGGAGTTTCAGGCTCTGGAAAATCTACATTAATCAATGAATTGCTGTATCCTTCCTTACAACACTACCTCACCAAAAAAGTTCCTTTACCACCAGATATGGACGCGCTCAAAACCAAAGGTGAACGCTCTATAGAAGATGTAGTTGATAAGGTAATTGTCATCGATCAATCTCCCATCGGTCGTACTCCGCGTTCCAATCCCGCCACTTACACGGGAGTCTTTGATGTGATTCGAGATTTGTTTTCCGAAAGCATTGAAGCTAAAACCAGAGGTTACAAAGCCGGACAGTTTTCTTTCAACGTAAAAGGAGGCAGGTGTGAAGCTTGCAGCGGTCAAGGTGTTAACGTCATTTCGATGAATTTTCTGCCCGATGTTTACGTGCAGTGTGAGGTTTGTAAAGGGGCGCGCTACAACCGGGAAACCCTGCAAGTGAAGTATAAAGGCAAGTCAATTTCTGATGTTTTGAACATGACTGTGGAGGAAGCTTTGGAAATGTTTAAAAACATTCCTAGGGCGGGGGCTAGACTGCAAACTTTGGCTGATGTTGGCTTGGGTTACATTCAGTTGGGACAACCCGCACCGACCCTTTCTGGGGGCGAAGCACAGCGGGTGAAATTGGCAACGGAATTGTCCCGTCGCGCTACTGGGAAGACGCTTTATTTGATAGATGAACCGACGACTGGTTTGTCGTTCTATGACGTTCATCATTTGTTAAATGTGTTACAAAGATTAGTGGATAAGGGGAATTCCATTTTGGTGATTGAACACAATTTGGATGTGATTCGGTGCTGCGATTGGGCGATCGATTTGGGGCCGGAAGGGGGAGATAAGGGAGGTGAGATAATTGTGGCTGGAACGCCGGAGGACGTGGCGGCTAATCCTCGTTCTTATACTGGGAAATATCTGCAAGTTGTTTTGCAGGAACATCCTTTGGGTGAGGCTGTAGCTGTCACTTGATTCGGCGATTAAAAGAGAGAATTATTAACAGTCGTTGCCGAGAAATTCCCAAAAATTGCACACAGCCTAGCCAAAACTCAAGCCGCTCTCAAATAATCAACTCAGGATGAAACAAATCAGGGATGAACTCTCAAACAAACACGCCTTTATTAGATGCTTTGCGCGATCGCACAAATCACCATCACTCCCCATTTTACGCCCCCGGACACAAAGGCGGTCAAGGAATCTCAGGGCGGTTAGTTGAGTTATTAGGCCCACAAGTATTTCGATCGGACCTCCCCGAATTGCCAGAATTAGATAATCTCTTTAATCCAGATGGCGTAATTGCAGAAGCTCAAAATTTAGCTGTTGAGGCATTTGGGGCCGAACATACTTGGTTTTTAGCAAACGGTTCGACTTGCGGAATCATCGCGGCCATTGTCGCAACTTGCGGCCCAGGAGATAAAATTATCCTACCTCGAAACATCCATCAATCGGTAATTTCTGGTTTGATTTTATCCGGTGCAATTCCTATTTTTGTCAATCCAGAATACAACTCGGATTGGGATATTGCCAACTGCATCACCCCAGAAGCCACCGCAGCAGCATTAACACAGCATCCCGATGCCAAAGCAGTGATGGTGCTTTATCCAACCTATCACGGCGTGTGTGGGGATTTGCGGGCGATCGCCAAAATTACCCATCAATACAACATACCATTATTAGTAGATGAAGCCCACGGCGCACACTTCAACTTTCATCCCAACTTGCCAGAATCAGCACTATCAGCAGGTGCCGATTTAACAGTACAATCAATCCACAAAACTCTCGGTGCAATGACACAAGCCTCAATGCTCCATGTCAAGGGTTCTAGGGTAGATATCCAAAAATTAAATAGAGCTTTACAGTTAGTACAATCCACCAGTCCGAGTTACATATTATTAGCATCCCTAGACTCCGCCCGTCAACAAATTGCCCTCGACGGCAAACAGTTGATGACCCAAACTTTACTACTAGCAGAAAAAGCGCGATCGGCAATCAGTAAAATTCCAGGTTTATCAGTTTTAGAAACATTAAATACACCCGGTTTTGTCGATTTAGACCGCACGCGACTGACAGTAAAAGTATCTGACTTGGGAATCACAGGATTTGCAGCAGATGAAATTCTGCACTCTCAACTCGGCGTTACCGCAGAATTGCCAATGCCACAACATCTCACATTTATTATCAGCTTGGGAAATACAGAATCAGATATTGACAATTTAGTTAAAGCTTGTACTCTTTTAGCTGGAAGGAAGGAGAAGGAAGAAGAACCCCTCCCTCATGACTCCCAAGGGGGGAATGGGGGAAGGAAGAAGCAAGATTTTTCCCATCCCCCACTCTCCCCATCCCCCACTCTCCCACTCCCCGATTTTCCCCCTCCTCCACTCTCTCCCCGCGAGGCCTTCTTTTCCCCAACGGAAACAGTAGCAGCAGACAAAGCAGTCGATCGACTCAGTGCCGAACTCATCTGTCCTTATCCCCCAGGCATACCTGTGTTGATGCCCGGTGAAATCATTACCCAAAAAGCCCTGGAATACCTCAAACAAATCCACTCCGCCGGTGGCAAAATCACAGGTTGCAGCGATACCCACCTCCAAAGTCTCAACGTTGTGCGAAATTGACACTCCGGGCGCGTGAACGCACGGGGATTCTTGGATCAATCAGTCAACTTGCCCGTTGATGTCACCACCAGCGAGTAGAGGTCGGTCTGTCCCCAAGCGTTAATTCCGGTGTGCCCCACCGTATTTAAAATAATTCCTGCACGGGCTTTCAATCCCTTTGCTAGAATATTCAAAGCTGCATTGTGGTCGCGGTCTAACACCGCACCGCAATTACAAATATGAGTTCTGACTGAGAGCGATTTCTGGACACGATTCCCGCAACTTGAACAATCTTGGGAAGTGTACTGAGGAGCAACAGCAACCACTGTTTTACCGTACACCTTCCCAAAGTATTGCAACCATTCAGCAAACTGTGACCATGCTGCATCGCTAATTGATTTAGCAAGTTTATGATTTTTTACCATATTTCTCACTTGAAGGTCTTCGTAAGCTACAAAATCATTAGATTTCGCCACGCACAACGCCGTCTTAATGGCGAAATCTTTGCGCTGCCTACTAACCTTTAAGTGTTTTCTCCCTAACTTATTAATCGCTCTCTTTTGCCATTATGGCGCATTGCTTGTAGAGGTCAAGTAGCTTAACTCCTTGATTGTCGATCCAATATCTGAGAGCTTTGTTTCGGACAAACTGAGCTGTGCGGATCATTTCGTCGATGACCCCGTACTGCTGCGGCTTGCCTTTTAACTTGAACTCTAGTACAATCATGGAATCATTCTATCATGTTTACTATCAATTGTGGATATAAATCGACCGATTCAAGAATTTTTACACTCGAATTAAATCCGTCCTAGAAGGACGGGGCTTTAGACCCAGTTTTTTGGTAAATATTAAGGCTGGGCGAAATGGGGAGAATTTTTAAAGGTTCCTCATTTCCCACTGCGGCTTGGCTGGAATTTAAAATCTAAAATAGAACAACTATGCTTTGGCCCTACGTCACTCCTGGTATCCCAGACGATTTATTTGAACGTTTACCGGGTATTCCCATGAGTAAACGAGAAGTCCGACTGCTGTTAATTTCTCACCTACGACTACAAGCAGACTCAGTGGTTTGGGACATTGGCGCAGGTACTGGTACGATCGCCGTAGAAACAGGTTTGTTATGTCCCAAAGGTCAAATTATCGCCATCGAAAGAGATGAAGAGGTGGCCAACTTGATTCGCAGAAATTGCGATCGCTTCGAGCTCAACAACGTAGAAGTCATAGAAGGTAGCGCCCCGGAATGCCTCAAAAATCTGTCCCACCCCCCTCACCGAGTTTGCATAGAAGGAGGCCGCCCCATTAAAGCCATTGTCCAAGAAGTCTGGGGGTACTTGCAACCCCAGGGTCGAATTGTCGCCACCGCCAGCAATTTAGAGAATCTTTACGCCCTTTCCGAAAGCTTCGCCCAATTGCAAGTCCGCAACATTGAAGTAGTTCAGTCCGCCGTCAACCGTTTAGAGACTCGTGGGCTCAGTCAAACCTTTGCCGCTGTCAATCCCATATTTATTCTCAGTGGCGAAAAGCTAGATTAGAACTAAGTTGTTATTGGTTATTGGCGGCGCGACATCGGCTTAGTCTAAGGGTTATTTGTTATTTGTTATTTGTTATTTGTTATTTGTTCGTTCTAATAACCCATAACCAATGCCTCCTTCCCCATTCCCGATGCCCCATTCCCATTCCCCCCAAGGGCGGCAAGGGGCAGGGGGGTGCATCTCATATTTTGCAAATATATTCGTAGGGGCGAAGCATGACCGCAGACAATTTATTAGGGATAACCAGAGATTTACAGCGGTCATGCTTCGCCCTTAGAAAATCGGGATGCTCCCAGGGCAGGGTTCCCCATTCCTAAATGTAATTCTTAATCTTGTTTACTTTCACTTAACCTTCATAATAATAAGGGCGACCATAGCTTGGTTGACTAGCTAACTTCAGATATTGGACCACCGATGGGGGATGGGGGCTAGCTGTGTCAGGGAGAAGCCCCTGCCCCAGAAAAATCCCAAACCCCAAATCCCCAATCCAAAATCGAATAATTCACCGCCGTCTGCAAGAGAAATTCATTTTATGCCGTGGTCTCGTATCCTCAGTGGAATAGTTGCGATCGTCCTTGCTTTGGGCATGATTATATTGGGCGGATGGTACTTCACCGTCGGCTTCGGGATCATCGTCTACCTAGGTCAACTAGAATATTTTCAACTAGCCAGGGCTAAGGGCATTGCACCTGCTGCCAAAACTACCTTAGTTGTCAGTCAAGTTCTGCTAATTACCGCCGCCCTTGCACCACAACTGGTAGATGCTATGTTTCCCCTAGCTGGAACCTTCATCTGTTTCTACCTGCTGTTCCAGCCTAAGCTATCGACGATCGCCGATATTGCCGCTTCAATTTTAGGATTGTTCTACGGCGGTTATTTGCCCAGCTATTGGATACGGCTGCGAGTCGGACTTGACCCTGTTTATCAAGCGACCACTGGATTTGGTCAAACAGTGGCCAGCAATTCACTAACTCAAATTTATCCCCAGTCTTGGATCAATATCAGCCATATTTCTTTGGGATTAACTTCCCTACTGCTAGCTTTCCTTTGCATCTGGGCCGCGGACATTGGCGCTTATTTTGTCGGCAAATTCTTCGGCCGCACTACCCTCTCCCACATCAGCCCGAAAAAGACGGTTGAAGGTGCCGTGTTTGGAGTTTGTGGCAGTATAGCAGTTGCCGCCACCGGGTCTTGGTATTTGAATTGGCCTGGCTGGCCCTATACTGGGGCTGCTTTTGGTCTGTTGATTGGTGTTGCCAGTTTGTTGGGGGATTTAACTGAGTCGATGATGAAACGAGATGCCGGTGTTAAGGATTCGGGGCAGTTGATCCCCGGTCACGGTGGCATTCTCGATCGCACTGACAGTTATGTTTTTACAGCACCGTTAGTTTACTATTTTGTGACTTTACTCTTGCCCGCGATCGACTTTTATCTGATTAATCAATAGACATCTCCCATAATTATTGTGAAACAGGCATCCTGCCTGTTCTTGACAAGCTTTTTAGGAGATGTCTAATGATTTGACCCAATTAGCGGCGGCAAAACCCGATCGCAAAGCACCTTCAATTTGATTTCCCCCGCACAAATCCCCCGCACAAACTAAGGGTAAAGTTCCCTCAGCAGCCAAACAAGAAACAGGCAAAGGATTTCTACAAAAAGCATAGCGCCAACGGTGAACCTGCAACCATTCAGGCTCTTTTAGCCAAGGCATCAAATATTCAGAAGTGCGATCGAGCAATTGTTGACCCACACTAGGCAAATCCGTAGCATCAAAATAGCGATCGGCAAAACTTGCACTACTGTGAACCACAAACACAGGCTGAGGCGATTCCAGTCGCTTGCTACTATCAAAACCAATCCAAGCTAAATCAGAATTATCTCGAAAATCAACAGTTTTCCACGGGTAATTTAGATTACTCAAATCGGGTTGGCGTTCCGCAGGATAGCCAGCCATAACCGTAATGCAAGCGTCATAATTAACCGAGTGCAATTTGTCAAGAAAATCGGGCGAAAATCCCAGGTCTGCCTTTAAAAACAGTAAAGCTTGGGGTGCAGGAATTGCGACTACGATCGCCTTAGCAATCAATTCTTGAGGCTTGTTAAAATTGTCATCAGTAACTTCTAGAGAAAGATGCCACATTTGGTTATCTGTACTAGAAATAGCTTCTACGCGACGCCCTGACCAAATTTCTAAACCCTCAGCCAGGTACTTACCTACAGCATTCATTCCAGCAGGTGCAACATAACAGTCCCTCGGAATCGAAAAAACCTCTCCCCCGACTCCATTTTCTCCCTCTCGGAATTCCCCAACAGTATCAGTCCAGAGTTTCAGGATATCGCGATCGACCAAAACATCAATTAACCCCTGCACCGCATCCCCCTGGGATTCCAGATAGCGAGCCCCATGATCGGCCCTAGTACCATTAACACGGCGAGTAGCAACTCTGCCGCCCACACCGCGAGATTTTTCCACAACCACCACAGAATAACCAGCCAGACGCAACTGTTGAGCACAACTGAGCCCCGCCATACCAGCACCAATCACCGCAACATCAAACATAATGAGTCAATAGTCAATAGTCATTAGTCATGAGACATCTCCAAAAACTCTTGTGGGATAGGCATTGGGCCCAGCCAAGACTAGCTTTTTACCAGATGTCCACTTATCAGCTTAAAGGCTGCGGGGGAAGTTTCTGTGCCATATTTCCACTTGTGGCCAAGGGTTGACAGTCCTAGCTAGGGCGGCTCCCCGCCATCGCCCCGCACCAAGTAGTAGAATTAAGGACAGCACGAATCCGTGATTAAGACCAGTTAAAAAAAAATGCCACTGTAGGCAGATTTCCCAACCCGATCGTTGTCAAACAACAGCAATCCCAAATCTCAAATCTAAAATCCCATAAGGGAGGGCAAAAATCTTGGACGAACTCAGAGCAGCGCTAGAATTGGCTACAGAAGAAGAATTGCAACAACTCACAGAACTCCTGTTCAGCCGCAGGTTTAACCCTTTAGATTACGTGCAAACCCCAGCACCGATCGATGTCCAAAGTCGCGATCGCGAAGCTTGGCTAGATGCCGTAGAACAACGGTTTCGCTACCTCTCAGCCGACGGATTGACGGTACTCAGAGGGCGGACTGAACAAGTAACTTACAGACAAGCCCTAATTCAAGTTTGTCGCTATCTCAAAATTCCCTATCCCAAACAGTTGTCAACCACCGACTTAGAAGCAGAAGTATTTTTGCACTTAATGGGCCGCGCATGGAAGCAGTTACCTTCCCAAGAAAAACAAGCATTGACTGTACGAGTACAGCGAGCAATTGTCGAGTCTAAACTCTCGGAACCTCTGCCAATTTCTGCGGAAAAAGACCCCTTGGGTTTACTTTTCAAAGGTGGTAGCGCTTTAGCTGTTAGTTCCATCGTCAAACCAGTTTTACTCAAACTCATGGCCCATCAATTTGCACTGCACTTTGCCACCTATGAAATGGCAAAACAAGCAGCGATCGCCGGTGGAACAGCCGCAGCAACCCAGTTTCAAAATTATGTCGCCATTCAGACTGCCCGACGCTCTATGGCGACAAGTGCTGCTCGTTACGGTGTGACGCGGAGTGTGTTTTCATTTCTCGGCCCGGTGTTGTGGACGTGGTTTTTAGCTGATTTAGGCTGGCGCTCGATTTCAACTAATTATAGTCGGATTATTCCTACCATTTTTGCCTTGGCTCAAATTCGGTTAACGCGATCGGAATGCACCTGGGAATTAGCCTAAAGATTTGAGATTGTAGATTTTAGATTAGGAGTGTCGGTGAATAGTAAAAAACGGTTAAAATTAGGTGTAAAACTGACAGTAGAAAATCTCAAATCTCGACTTCAAAAACATCCAGATCGCAGTTTGCAAACCCCTTGGAATTTTGCTCAATTGGGAGTGCTGATTTTTCCTATAATTCCGATTTTGGGAGCTTTAGGAATCTTCCTGGGATTAATCGGCACTTGTTCCCAACAAAAATTTAGCCAAATTAGCACTCACCCGGTGAATCGAGGTTTTGCAATTCTCAGCGTGTTGCTAGTCATCACGGCGGTTTTTGCTAACAACCACATAGAGGCTTTTTTAGGATTGGGTAATTTCTTGCCGTTTTTTATACTTTTTGTGGCATTCAGTCGTTTAATTCAAACTCCCACTCAATTGCGGCAATTGTCTTGGATAATAGTAATTAGTTCAATTCCCGTCATAATTTTGGGTTTGGGACAGCAATTTTTAGGTTGGAGTGGCATTGTTCAATTACAGCCCGTTTTTGGCTGGGTACTCGAACCCAAAGGCAATCCTCCTGGTAGGATGGCTTCTGTATTTATGTATGCCAATATTTTAGCTTGTTATCTAACTATTGTTTTTATTTTAGCTTTGGGATTGTGGATGGAAGAAGTCAGTTGTCAGTTGTCAGTTGGCAGTTGGCAGTTGGCAGTTGGCAGTTATCACCAATTACCAATGCCCAATGCCTTCCCCCCTTGCGGAGGGTTAGGGGGGGGTTGCCCGATGCCCGATGCCCGATGCCCGATGCCCAATTCCCAATTCCTATTTTTAACTTTTGCAGTGTTGGGAAATGCTGTTTGCTTGATTTTTACTAATTCTCGTAATGCTTGGGGATTAGCCGTTTTGGCTGCTGTGGCTTTTGCTGTTTATGCAGGTTGGAAAAAAATATTAGCTGCGGTTTTTAGTGCTGTTGGTGCAGTTTTTTTGTCAGCTTTTGGTCCGCAACCTTTGCGACAATATTTACGAACAATTATCCCGGCTTTTTTCTGGGCGAGACTCACCGATGAGATGTTTCCCAATCGACCGACAGCGACTTTAAGAACTACTCAATGGCAATTTGCTTGGTCGATGACTCAGCAGCGTCCTTGGACTGGTTGGGGATTGCGAAATTTTACGGATCTCTATGAAGCTCAAATGCACGAATGGCTTGGTCATCCTCACAGTTTGATACTGATGCTGACTGCGGAAACGGGAATACCAGTAACGCTGTTTTTTTTGGGTTTAGTTGGGTGGATTTTGGCTAGGGGTGTTTTGCTGTTGTTGAATTGGCGATCGCATTTTCCTGTGGATATTCAACCGCCGCCAATAACCACACAGCAAACTGAGGCAAATTATGAAGATATTGATATCACAAATGCGGTAATTTGTCAAGAATATAATTCAGGCGATCGGCTAATTTTCTTCAGCTATTTATTAGCTTTCGCAGCCTGCACCTTATTTAACACTGTAGATGTCACCGTGTTTGATTTTCGAGTGAATACTATAAGCTGGCTACTGTTGGCGGCAATTGGCGGAATAGGGAATAGGGCATTGGGAATAGGGCATTGGGAATAGGGCATTGGGCATTGGACATTGGGCATTGGGCATTGGACATTGGGCATCGGGCATCGGAGGCATAGACTGGGAAACAAATAACAAATAACCGATAACAAATAACCGATAACAACAGTCAACAGTGAACAGTCAATAGTGAACAGTCAACTGTCAACTATCAACTGCCAACAGTCAACCGTCAACCGTCAACTAATATTATTCCACTGTCACCGACTTAGCCAAATTCCGAGGCTGATCCACATCCAAACCCCGTCGCGCCGCAATATGATAAGCCAACAGTTGTAGGGGAATTACGGTAACAATTGGTGACAATAATTCATCTACCAAAGGTACGGGCAAAACATGATCGAAAATATCCGCTTCCGCTGCACCTTGCTTGGGGGTAACTCCAATTAAACGGGCATCTCTAGCTTTCGCTTCCTGAGCGTTGGAAAGCACCTTTTCGTAGACGCTTCCGGGCATGGCGATCGCCACTACAGGCACTTTGGCATCCAAAAGGGCGATCGGGCCATGTTTCATCTCTCCAGCGGGATATCCTTCGGCATGAATATAACTAATTTCCTTCAGTTTCAAAGCCCCTTCCAAAGCAATGGGAAAGTTAATTCCCCGTCCCAAAAAGATAAAATCTTGGGTTTCAGTAAACTGGTGGGACAATTCCTCCACATACTGTTCCTGAATCTCCAAAAACTTTTCAATTATAGCAGGCAACTGGCGCAAACCAAGCAGGATTTCTGCCAATCTTTCGTTACTTATAGTCTGTCGTTGATGTGCCAAATCCAAGGCTAAGAAATAGAAAGCCATCAACTGAGTGACAAAAGTTTTGGTAGCAGCCACCCCAACTTCGATACCAGCGTGGGTGTTAATAATGTGTGGTATCATGTGGGCGATCGAGCTTTCTATCCTGTTAGTAATACCTAACATTCTCGCCCGAAATTTATCAGTCAAACCCGCTCGGCGCTGCTGTTCCATTCCCAAAGCAGCCAGTGTATCTGCCGTTTCTCCCGACTGTGTTACCCCAATAATTAAAGTATTGGCTGTCACCGGTGCCGGTGCGTAACGATATTCGGAAGCGTACTGCACTGAAGTAGGAATATTCGCTAACTGTTCCAACAAATATTTGCCAATTAGGGAGGCGTGCCAGCTCGTTCCACAGGCTAAAATGGAAATTTGTTCGACATCGGCACAAAGCTCCTTTGGCAAGTTGAGATTAATCGGAGAGTCTTTACTTTCAGGGTTCCAGTTGTTGTCTAAATATGTCTCTAAACAAGCTCTGACTACGGCGGGCTGTTCGTAAATTTCCTTGTGCATGAAGTGTTTGAAGCCCTGTTTCTCCACTGCAACCGGACTCCAGCCGAGGAGGCGCGGGCTTTTTTTCAGCTTTTGCCCTGCAAAGCTGTAAACTTCAACTCCCATGGGAGTTAGTCTGGCTGCTTCTCCATTTTCCAGAGACAAAACAGCGCGGGTATGAGACACTAAGGCGGGGGTGTCAGAAGCGCAGAAAAATTCCCCAGCACCAAAGCCAATTACCAAAGGAGCTTGCTGTCTAGCGACAATTAATTCGTCGGGAAAATCTGCACATATCGCCGCGATTGCAAAGGCTCCTTCTAATCTATTTACCGCCTTTAAAACGACTTCTAAAAACGAAATATCGACCTGGGCATCTGACTTATTCCTTGTGTACTCAGCCAATAATTCAGAAATTAAATGAGGAATAACTTCGGTATCCGTATCGGAAACAAATTTATGTCCCTTCGCTTTTAATTCTTCCCGCAATTCGCGATAATTTTCGACAATGCCATTTTGAACTACTGCAACTCTCCCGCTATTATCCATGTGAGGGTGAGCGTTATATTCTTCTGGCTTACCGTGAGTTGCCCAGCGAGTGTGTCCGATACCAATGGAAGCTGGAGATTCTATCTCTGCTAGTTTTTCCCGCAGGTTGTGCAATTTACCCTTGGCCCGGATGCAAGTAATTTCCCCTTCCCAGATGGTAGCGAGGCCCGCTGAATCGTAACCCCGATATTCCAGTTTCTCTAATCCTGCTAGCAAAATCTCGCTTGCTGCTTGGGTGCCGATATAGCCAACGATTCCGCACATTTGAGGTACTCCTGCTTAGCGATCGTAAATCAAAACCAATTTTTATCAAGATAGCACGGGAAGCGGAAAACCCCGTGCCTTTAGGACCAAGATGGAAGGGATTCGCCGGATTTGATGAATCAAACCACTAGATTAATTATTAATCACGGTGAATTAAACGGTATCAATATTATGGTTTTTTATGGCAATAAAAAATAAAAAATATTATTAATCAGATACAGGGGAGTGTCCATGGCGAATGCCGAATGGCGAATTGTTAGTGGTTACTTGTTAGTGACTTTTCTCATACCCAATGACCAATTACCAATGACCAATGACCAATGACCAATTACCAATTACCAATGACCAATTACCAATTACCAATGCTCGATTGTACCTCCTATGAGAGCTCGAAAGGCTATATCGCTGCATTTTCAGATTGCTCTGCTTGCTGTTGCTATAGCTTCTAACTGGGGCAGAATGTAGAGCCCACAGCAAAAGAGAGGGAGCAATGTCATTGCCCCCTCTCCGGTGTTTGTAGTTCGATCGCGTGTCGATCGAATTTTAGTAAGCTAGACCCATACTGCGAGTTGTTTCTGCTCCCAGGTAAACCCGGATGCTGAGAAAATCGGTAGGGCAAGCAGTTTCGCAACGCTTGCAGCCTACACAGTCTTCTGTGCGGGGAGATGAGGCAATCTGAGCTGCTTTGCAGCCATCCCAGGGCACCATCTCCAAAACGTCAGTCGGACAAGCGCGGACGCATTGAGTGCAGCCGATGCAGGTATCGTAGATTTTGACTGAATGAGACATTGAATAAAGGCTCCCAACGAGTCACTAAAAATTTGCGGACTCTGCGAGTTAAAAGATTTGACGGCTTGAGGCCACCGCTATAACCTGCACAGAGAATTAAAAGTAAGTCTACCGCAGTGCCTGGAAGCACTTCGCCAAAAAGCGACAAAACTTCACAGTTATTTGATGTTCAGTGTTAGAAAGGACTAAAGTCCTTACTACAAACCTGAGCAAATTGATACACTAAAAGCCTAATTTTTCCAACACGGGCTTTGTGGAAACAATATGTCTGTCTAGTCCTAGTTTTTTTGGCTCAACACCCAAAGCCAAAGCCACCAATTGCGGTAAATGCAGCACCGGCAAACCCAACTTGCGCCCAATTACTTTTTCCACTTCCGGCTGTCGCGAATCCAAATTTAAGTGACAAAGCGGACAAGGTGTTACCATACAATCAGCACCGTTGTCAAGAGCATCTACAATATGTTTGCCAGCCATCTGAAAAGATTGGTTAGTGGCATAACTTGCTAGGGGCCAGCCGCAGCAATGTGTCCGTCCTCGATAGTAAACCGGAGTTGCGCCGATCGCCCGAAACACATTTTCCATCGATTCCGGTTGGTGCGGGTCATCGTAAATTAGATGGTCCTGAGCTCGCAGCAAATAACAGCCGTAAAAAGCCGCGCACTTTAAACCCGAAAGTTTGCGGGTGACTCGTTTTTGCACTTCCTCCAAACCGTAGTCGGCAACGATCGCCCACAGCAGATGTTTCACCTCGGTAGTGCCTTGGTAGGGCGAACAGCCTTGTTTTTCCAGTAAACCGTTCACTTTGTCGATGTAGTTGCGATCGGTTTTTTGGCAATCCTTGAGGCGATCGTCCACATGACCAATTACCCCTTGACAAGTGCTGCAATGGGTGAGTAAAGGCAGATTCAGTTGCTCAGCCAATGCAATATTGCGAGCATTGACAGTATCTTCCAGCAACTGCGAATCTTCTTTAAAAGTGCCAGAACCACAGCAAGAAGCTTTTTTGAGTTCCACCAGTTCAATGCCCAAGGCTTGAGTCAGTGCTTGGGTAGACTGGTAAAGTTCGCGGGCGGCACCTTGGGCGACGCAACCGGGAAAGTAAGCATATTTGAGATTTGGGGATGGCATAGTCGTTTCAGCAGGAGACAAGGAGAGGGACAAGGAACAAGAGCGATCAAAGTTGGGATGCTTCCTGCTTCGTTTCGGTTCTTTATATCCTTACCTAGTTTTAAACAATTATTATCGATGAGGACGCATTTTTTAGGTTGGTGGCGGGGCGATCGGTTCGCCTCTAATAATTAATTCATTAAAAAAAGCTGGACAACAAGCACATATGGTGCGAAAGTTTTCCTAGGGCTAAATATGTGAAACCCAATGAAGCAGCTAACACTCTGGGAGTTTGCC